>DASXGW010000014.1 GCA_036488875.1 Candidatus Baltobacteraceae bacterium
AGCAGTATCCGACGTATCTTGAATGGTTTCAGTGGATCGCGGAACAGTACGAAAAACGTGACCGTCTACATCAGAGACCTGCGCACGAACGTCATCGTGCGTGGAGCCCGCCCAGATAGTTCTTTGGGATGGCCGGGACTCGAACTTTGAACCGGGGATTCCAGCCGATCCCAACCGTTACCGAATAGTGTTACGCCGTAAGGCTTTTCCGTCGCACTGGTTCCCGAGCCATTCCATCCGTTCCCGACCATTTCCGACCCGTCCTTGACAAAATGTGACAAGCTGCCGGGGCAATCTGTCGCTGATCTTATGTCACGCGCCGGGAAAGTTGTGCGCTGAGCGAGTATGGTTCGTTTTGCTGCTTTGTGCCTATGCTACCCGCTGGGGGCGGCTTTGGTGAATAAGGTCTATAAAAGATGAGATTTATATTCTCGAGTGCCGTGAAAGCCGCAGCGATAATCCTCCTTACGACCTTTTCCGCAGTAGCGCAAGAAAGCGCGGGTAGCTTGTATCCTGGCGTCATAAGCTCTTTGGTTGCCCCCGCTGGTAACATATCAGTCGGCGCAGCCGCTCACGGGTTCGCCGCCTCTCTCAGTGCCTCGCCTTCGACCGTACGCGCTGGCCAGCCAATCGTGCTTTCGCTGGAAGTCCGCAACGTTTCAAAGCACACACAATGGTTGTATAGACCCGAATGCCCCGAGAATTATACCTTTGTCGTTACGAATCTACGCTCGGGGCAAGCGGCAACCGTGGATGCATCCGATTGTGGCGACTTATTTGGCAGTCCAATTGCCGGCTTGGACCCAGGAGAATCGGAATTTCTCAGGTTTAAGTTCTCTGACCAAGTCATCGCAAGGCCAGCACGTTACCGAATAAGTCTGGCATCTGTCACCTGGTATCCCAACTCAGATGCGGCACCCCAGAAGTTGAAGCTCGGTTCGACTGCAGTGAATGTTACTGTCAGCCCGTAAGAACGTATAACCGTGAAAGGGCCCCGCGCTCCAACGGGCAACAACTTTCGGGCAATACTATTTGGGATGGCCGGGACTCGAACCCAAGCTCGGGGATTCCAGCCGATACCGTCCGTTACCGAATAGTGTTATCTTGTAAGGCTTTTCCGTCGCACTACTTCCCAGGCCGTTCCATCCGTTTCCATCCTTTTCCGATCCGTCTGTGACAAAATGTGACACGAAAGGGTCCGAAATAGGGGTGGCCGTGCGTGATTCCCGGCCAGGGCAGGAGCACGCTACCCGTGCGGCGCCGAATACCTTTCCATGAGCGATCCGGTCTTAGCCGTTGTCTCTGCCGATTGGACGGCCGTAGCCGTCGCAGAGGCGACGATAGCGCTTGCAGTCCTAACTGGCCTACTTGTCGTTGCAACATTCGCCGCCGTGATTGTCGGCGGTCGTGCAGCCTTGTCCGCCTCAAATACCTTTGCGCTCGAATCCGAGCCCGTCATAACGATTCGCTTGATAGAGACGGCAGACGAAGAACGCGTCCTTGGTAACAAGATAGCCGCAGATTATTTGATCGTCGGAAAGCCTGCGCTAGGAGACGGGATTGAGATACGTCCACTTGCGCCGGGCGAGCCGAGAACTGGGCGCGCCGGTATGATCCGCCCAAGCATCCTCTTGGAAGTGCAAAACGTGGGACGGTCTCCAGCGCTTGAACTCGCGATACCGTTTCGAGCGAGCGCTGCCGATATGTCGAAGGAACGCATGGTACGCGCTATGGCCGGTGCGCGTGACACTAAAGCAGAGTTCGTCGCCGAAGGCGAGATAAAACTTCTCGGCATAGCGGCGCAGTCCGTCGCCTACGTTCGCTTCTTCCATGATTTCGGCATAATCGTGACTCTATCAGCAGTTGGAACCGCGACCATTAGACCGATCCGTGGTAGCGGTGCGGAACGCGTGAATGTAACCCTCGTGTCGGAGGGGCCGTTCGTCATAAAAGACCCAACGTGGTACGAACACGCTAAGAAACAGGCACCGCAGCCAGACGGACCGAGCTAACTAACCAGTTACCGCTTGCGCCCCGTCAAGAACTTTTCGAAAATCCCTAACTCAATGATCCGATCCCCGATGGCCGTAGGCGAGTCTTCGAGGCGAATGTCCGTTAGGTATCCCTTTACTAGTTCAATCCATTCCTGACGCAGGGGCGCGGTCCACTTAAACGCATCATTAGGCCACGGACGTGCTTTGACGAGCCGGTCCATTAGAGGGCCCTGCTTTTTATATAGAACGGTGCTCACGACTCCACCCGTAGCAAAACCGCTTATGAGAAACTCGCGAACGACCTTCGGAACCCAATCGCTTGCTTTCGAAAGAAGCCAAACAAGCAAGTGCATATCCTCGAAGTTATAGGACGGCGCCCAAGAATCGCCTCGCGTAACGAAGCTGGAAACACACTCAGCGTTATAGTTACCGAACGTCGCGTGACGAAGGGCAATGTGTTCTTCGCAGAGAGGCCGGTCCCCATCAACCGTCAACGCCGCACCTCCGCCGATGCCGCCCTCCAGGCTGCGCTTTGCTGTAGCAACAGAAACATCTAGCATCTCGTCGAACGTATCTGAAAACTCTCCACTAAACTCGCGAAGCGTTAGGAAGGGCGAATAGTTTGCCAAAATGTGCGGAAAATCCAAGCACGTTTCTCGCAACCCGGGCATGCCTTTAATGAATGCGTGGACTTTTTCGGGGTGCGTCATTTGGCAAATGAGGTGCTCCTCCGCATACTCGGTCCACCTGAGTTGCATTGCTGCCCAGGCGAGTCGCACGCCGCGAAGCTCTCCGACTGTTCTTTCGTGGGGAAGCGGGAAACTCCACGAGCCCCAAGTGCTTTGTATCGGAACACGGACGCCGTGAAACGGCACCCTATTAGACGCTTCGACAACGTCGAGCCACCATTCGTCAGAAATAACAGGCGGTTGGAATCCCCAACTCAGGAGTTCGTCGCGTGCGACTATCAGTGGGCTTCCGTCCGGGTGAATCTTTCGGAGCAACTGATTACAGACAGCCTCTAATCCCTGGTCGGAACGCACGGCTACAATATCAGCAAGCGGCGGGGATATGGCGACGATCTCACTCCTCGTGATATTGTGCCAAACCGGCAACACAAGACGCGCATCCTCGTTCACCTCGCGTGCGACTAACCCGTCTAACTCTCGTTGCGGCCAGTTCTTGGCAAAGAACGCTGGACTAAGAATGACAATACCAAACCGCGAGTTCGCAAGCCCCTTGTCTATTGCGCGCCGCAAGCCGTCGCCAACACCGAGCGAAAACTCGTCATACCACACCTCTACGCGGTTGTCGCGTAGCATTTTCGCTAGCGGGCGAACGAGACTATCCTTATCCTCGCTCGCGTGGCAAATGAAGGCATCGTAGAGCACGCTCTTTAGATTCGAGACGTACGGAGCAATCCCCTAAGATATCCCTGCCGGGGAATGGCGCCGCTTCACACCTCTTCCAGACGGCCCTCGCAGATATCGCAGGTGCAGGGCGGTTCGCGCACCTGTTCAGCTTTTTCGCGAAGGTAGTTCGCTAGTTTTTCGGTGCGCGTGTCTCCAGGCATTTGTTCGATCCGCTCCCTGTTCTCGCGATATTCTTCATTGAGCCGGATGAAGAGTTTCGGCTTTTTGCCAAGAGTGAAGTCGAAGTAATCCCGCAAACTGTCGAAAGTACCGCCTTTGGCCTCTAGCGCCGCGTACTCCCATTCGAGGTGGTTCGCGAAACTCAATGCCGACTCATAGCGCGTTGCCTCAAGATATTCCGCGAGACGCTGCTCTATCCGTGAAGCAAGTTTCCCCGTTGCAGCGATAACGTCGGCGTCGATAAGGGCCTGCGTTAAGGCAAAGGCAACGTCGGAAGGGTTGAAAGTGCAAATGGCTTGCGGAGGCACCGGCTTGCGCGATGACCGCTTCCGGTATTCAGCCTTCAAGTCGGAGTCGGTCCAAATAAAGCCAAAGCGGTCCCATATCAGGTAGAACTCGCTGCGCCGCTTGCAAAGGGGTGCGATCTTGTTAAGCAGAGCGTAGGAAAGTTTCCGTGCCCGCGGACCCGAGAGAGCTTCTCCAAGGTTTAGGGCTCGTTCGATCTCGCGGTAACTGCCCTTGAGCGTTATGTCACGAGCCTGAAGTTTGTAGTGTTGCAGCAGCGCACGGACGAGGCGAACCCACCTCCTGTGATCCTTATCCGATAGCGCCGAACGCGGCCGAGCCACTGCCCATAAACTCCCTGAAAGACGTGGGTTTTTCGGCGGGGATTCACAGGCGCCGTCGTCCGATTCCTTTCCGTAATGACGGGCCTCGCTCTAATCCTGAAACTGCGCTCAAGACGGAACCGGAAATTGCGTCTCCAAGCCACGCCTTGTAACAAAAGCGAAGTCGACCACCAAGTCAAACCACCACAACCCCCCGGCAGAAGCAATAAACCAGCGATCCGTCGAACCGCCTCAACATGACCGCGCCGGTGGGTATGAAATGGCTGGCTCCGCTTTTTATTGCGGCGCTCTTTGCCAGCGCCACGACGGCTTCCAACGCGCAAACCGACCCATACTTGGGGCCGTTTGCACCGAAAGCGGATTGCACCGTTAGCGGGTCGGTGAAGAACAGTGCGGGGTTCCCAATCAAAGGCGCGCTCTTGACTCTCACAACACCGTCGGAGTCACCGCTACAAGGTAAGACCGATGAAAATGGAGCCTTTGCGTTACGCACGACAGGTGGCGGACACGCTCTAACGGCCGAAGCGGCGGGTCATTTGCAGCAGAGGACGCCTTTTGCATTCGAATATCCAAGGCAGGGCGATCCCTGTGCTTACACGTTGAACTTTACGCTCGCGCAAACGCCGCGCCCAACCCCGACACCAAAACCTGATGCTATTACCGCAGCATATGACAACGCCATCAACGCGTATTGCAAGAAGAAGGGCCAGGGAGCGGCGTGTACGTTCTACATGGAGCATGCCGGAGCGTGCCTTACCGAAGCCATCATGGCCGAGCAGATTTACACGAGAGTTCTGATGCTCAAAAAGCAAGGTCTTAGTTCTGAGCAGGCCATTGAGTCGACGACGGAAGGTGCAGCTAATCAGATTCCACCAAGGCGGCCCGAACTCGCTATGCCTCAACTGTCCTTGAGCGACACAGCTACTATCGCCCAAGGAGCCGCGAGCGTCATCGACTGGTTGAATAAACAGAGGCAAGGTGCGGCCGACAATCCCAAGGCCCCCGAGGTGTTTTCAAGTACGCTCGTTCTCCCGACCTGTTTAAAGGGCATCGCTCAATAAGAGCACCGAGGGAGACCACCGCCTGACCACCGCCTGATCACCGCCTGACCACCGAGCTACCACCGCAGGACCACCAGTGGTCTGCATACCACCGCAGGACCACCAGTGGTCTGCATACCACCGCCGGCAAACTTTGTTTGTTATTGAGCGTGAACGGGCGGAGAATAGAATGCAAAGGCGACGCCAATCATACCGCACTCTCGGGCTCCTAGCATGACCGTAAAAGACGGCCACGAAGCAAAGGATTGAAAGGGGAAAGGAATGCTCTACACTTGCCACATGGCCGCAGAGCTCGGCATACAGCCTAGCTTCACCGGCTCCGGGAAAGCCTTCACAATCTTTCCCGATGGCACGGCGGAGAACGCGAAATGACCGGGCCGTTTGACGAAGACCGCCGTCGCCGCTGGATCGAGTGGGAGGCGACGTTTTGGTCGACGGTGCAGACCTCGCTCGGTGATAGTGGCTCCGGAGGCGCGGCGCGCTTATTCGAGAGCGTTTGGGTGATGTTAAACCCGATTGAAGTTGGCGTTGTAAACATCGGAATATGTCGCTCCCCGCAGCATGGCGAAGGTCGGTTCCTCGGGTACAGCTTCAACGCCCTTTGGGAGACCGACCCGCCCGAAGGCGTCGCGGATTGGGCGATTCGATACGCAAAGCGCGTCTTAGAGGATTCGCTATTCTTTAGACCTTCTTGATACCCCGGACCGTGCTCAGCGAAGATTAGCTGCAAAAGGCGAGCGCCCCGCGTAAGTGCGAGGCGCCCTTGGGTGGTGCTTGCCAAAGTTAAGCGGCTTTGCCGAACCCCAGCGCGTCGGCTGCGAGTTCGCCGAGTCGTTCGCGATCCGCGTCGGTTAAAAGGTCATTTTGCGCGAACCATTCCGGCGCAACGCGGGCTAAGAACGCCTCTGCGCGTACGTCGAGGTACTGCGGGTTTTCAATCAAAAACTTTCGCTCGTCGACTCCGAGACCATCGAGCACTTCTTCCACAACGACGGCGCGATTACGAGTGCTTTCAAAAAGCAAACCAGAAGACTTCATACAGTAAGCCCCTCCTTGCTTTCAAGTATAGCAAGGGTACGTCTGTCAAGGGAAGCGGCTTAGACATTACGCACGTAACGCGGCATTTGCGTGCGACTTGTTATAGCTTTTGACAGGTGCAGAAACTTTCACAGAAGCGGCTAGACAAACGAAAACGCCCCGCAGTTTGCGAAGCGTTTGCGCGAGGCGAACGGGCGACTAGGCAGCGTACCTGAGCACGCGTGCGACCTGCATGGGATTCCACGACCGACCGTTGCGAGTGAAGATACCGCGGGCGTCGAGTTCGGCGCCTATTGCCTGCAAACTGAGACCCTTGGCGCGTAGCTCTTGAACGAGCGGCAGCACGTCGACGTACGAGTCACGGGCGAGCTTCGCTGTGCGTGCGGCGCCGCGTTGGCCTGCGTCGACGTTGAGGTTACGGCAGGCAGGGTTCGCGGCACCAAGGCGTACACCACGCGCCTTCGCGGCCTGCAATGCTGCGCGGGTGCGGTCGCTGATAGCGCGAGCTTCTTGCTCGGCGACGGCGGCCATGACGTGCAAGATGAACTTGGAAGCCTCGGGCAGGTCGCAGGCTCGGAACTCGACACCGGCCTCCATGAGGTTGGCGATAAACGCGACGTTGCGTGCGAGGCGATCCAGCTTGGCGATCAACAGCACCGCCTTTTTCGCCTTGGCGTAGGCTAGTGCTTGACGCAGGATAGGCCGGTCGCTCTTGCGGCCGGATTCGACCTCCTGGAACTCGCTGAGTAGTTGGTAACCGTGCTGTGTACAGAACTGTTCGACGGCGGCCCGCTGCGCTTCCAGACCGAGGCCGGAGGTGCCCTGACGCTGCGTCGAGACGCGGATATACGACACTACTTGCTTCATGCTCTAAGCATAGCACGGCCTCAACGCCCGTTCAAGCCTAGATACATATGTTTCCTAGGAAACTAGGGTTCCGGAAAGCACCGGCGATAGGCTCGCGCAACGGCGTCGACCTTGGCTTCGCGAACGAGCGCTTCGAGGATGCAGGTCTCGGTCGCAGCGATCCCGCGGCGCCGTAGTTCGGCCTTCAGCGAGGCGAGCTTGAACTTAACCTCGGTGTCGAAGTCGTAGGCGACCTTGACGGTCTTCTTGGCAGTCATGGCGCCAGTATAGGCCGCTAGGGTCCTGGGAGTCTAGGGTCGACCGATTCCGGGCTGTGTAGCGCTTCCATCATTCCGAGGGTCCTGAGTATCGACCGCGGCACGTTCCATCGAACCTGCGCCACGTATAGGCCACGGGAGGGGTGCTAACAGAGGCAGCGATCTAGGACGGGGGATATATTCCAGACAGGTTCCGGAAAGGTTCGCTTCGGTCGCCGCTACCATCTATCCGCATCGCTCTCCAAAAATCGAATCCCCGAAAGCGGTTGTAGAAGTGCGATGGTTGTACGAATCCGGCGCACTCCGGTATCATTGGCATATGTCTAGATGCACTGCACCCGTATACGGTCATCGCACGTCGAGCGGGAGAGCGAACTGCCCTGAGTGCGGTAGTCGCTACGGCGGCTATGGCGGCGGCTACCGTTCGTATTCGCCCCCGACCTATTACTCGGGGGGAAGTAGCGGGGGCGGTCGGAGTGGTGGCGGCTCAAGCAGCAGCGGTATGGACGCAAGGCCAAGATGGTCGCCAGCCGGTTCGACCGTGGTGTACACGCCTGCAGAGGTGTCAGCGCTCACACCGATCCGGGAGAGCTTGGAGAGGCGACTGCCTCAGCCCGACCGTCGCGACTTCTTTCTCTGCCACGCGTGGGACGACCGAAGGGGGCCAGCCAAGGAACTGAACGATCTGCTCGTGTCACTTGAAGTCTCGGTGTGGTTCAGCGAGAACGATATCGGCCTCGGCGCACCGTTCCTTCGCGAAATAGACAAGGGTCTGGCGAAGTCACGAGGTGGAATCGTGTTGGTGACTCCTGCGCTAATCGAGCGCCTTCGAGCAGAAGTATCGAGCATCGCGGACAAAGAGCTATCTGCATTACTAGAGCGCGAGCAGCTGGTCCCCGTTGTACACAACACCACCTATGACGCTCTGCGCGATGTTAGCCCTCTGCTCGCTTCGCGACACGGCCTGAGCACTGCAGAAAATACAATGGCTGAGGTCGCTGCAAAGCTCGCGGAGTTGGCCGCCATCGCGCCGGACGGGCAGCGTTTATATTAGACGGCGCTAGCGAAGTGATTGTGTAGCGCTAACTGGCCAGCGATTATGCTCCGCGCTGCAACCTTTTTCATGGTTTTCGTGTTATGTGTTGTAGGGCTCGCGCTTTAGAGCGCGGGCTCGTCATTTCATTTTCCGGCCTACGAATGCAAGGGTCGGGAAACTCGTGCCAAGAGACTCTGGCGCGAGGTAGGTTCTCGGTTTTGCAGCGCCGTGGCGGTGCTCCTGAGGATCAATCACGGTAGCTGCCGTCTACGCAGCGCCTGGGGTAGAGACATTCCCCCGTTCCGACTAGGCGGCAGCACCTATCGATGGGATATATTACTCAGGTAACGGGATAACAAAATCGTTATCGATGGGATTCAAAGAACCCAAGAACGGCAAACCTCGAACGGTTACCATGCCTGCGACGCTTGCCGCAATCTTGAAGCAACACCGAGAGCAACAGGACGGAGAGCGCGACCTACTCGGCAAAGCATACAAAGACGACAACCTCGTCTTTGCCAAGCCGAACGGGTCGATAGTAAACCCGCGGGCGTTCGGAGACCGGGTGATTGAACTCGCCCAAAGGGCCAACGTCAAACCGATAACGGCGCACTGCCTACGCGACACGCACGCGAGCCTACTGGCAAGCAAAGGCGTACCGCTCGAAGTGGTTTCCAAGCGCCTCGGTCATGCGGATATCCGCACCACGGCGGAGCGCTATCTACACGTCTACCGAGAGCGGGACGAGGAGGCGGCGAGGAAGTTCGACACCCTCACTGCCTAACCTCACCTTCTTCTCTGTGACAAATATGTGACAAACGGGGAGATAAAAAGCCGCTAGTGCGGCGGAAAGCCTTGCAGAATAAGGGCAATACTATTTGGGATGGCCGGGACTCGAACCCGGACGCCCTTTCGGGCTGCAGATTTTCGCACCACTATAGCTTTCGCTACCGGCAGAACCGTTTGTGGTCCGGACTGTGCCTTGACCGTATGAGATTACAATCTCACTTAGGCCGCGCCCGTCCAGTCTCTACACCTTTCCTCGCTTGAGGACTTGGCTCGGCGTCGTCACGTCGTGCGACAGAGAGTTCGCCGAATTTGAGCGCATCCCGTAGGTGATTTCTCCGCCTACGGCTCAACGTGGGTCAAGTCTGCTGTGTCTGCCTATTCCACCACCATCCCATGCGCCTGCCCTTCGTCCTTCGACTTCGCTCGCCTCCGGCTCGCTACGCTCAGGATGACAAAGAAAAGCTATTGCCGGTAGTGTTCCACGGTGTTTTCGGAGCGCAGGTGCGAGACGTTGGGATCTTGGCCGGCGTCGCGGCGCGCGCGGCGTTGACGTAACAAATCCCAGTACTGATCGAGTTGCACTTCAATCGTTTTCAGGCGCTGGGCGTCCTGGCCCGTCAGTTTGCCCGCATCGCCGTGTTCGAGCAGGCGGTGCTCTTCGGCGACGAGATCTTCGATGTGGCCGCGAATCTGCTGGTCGTTCATCAATGCCCCCTCCGGGTTTCGGAGCCTGCGTGCACCGGCTGCCGTTGTCCTGCCCCGATCGTGCCGTCATCGCGCTGCTGCAACAGGAAGCCGAGCAACAGGTCGGCGGCCGTCGCCACCACGATGTCGCGTTTGACGATATCGAGCACGGTATCGAGTACGATGATGCCGCCGGGTAAGATGTCGGCGCGCTGCGGCTTCATCCCGGGCACTTCCTTGCGTTCCTTGAGCGTCATGCCGCACAGCCGCACGAGCACTTTCTGCAAACTCGCGCGCGTGAGCGTAAACGACGCTACTTTCCCTTTACGGCCGCGTATGATCGAAGCGGTCGTCGTCGCCGTGCCGCCGACGATCGCCAAACGTTCGATCGGCGGATAATCCCGAATCGACTCAAGCGCTTGGCGCGCGATCGCGCGCGCGCGCTCGATCGTGCTCAATGCCACCACGCCGTCGCGACCGGCCAGCTCGGGAACCGACTCCGTTAGACGCACCGCGCCGATCTCGCACGAAACGTGGCGTTCGGGTTGCGGAGCGCTGCCGACTGCGTATTCCGTACTACCGCCGCCCATGTCGACCACGCCCACGCGCTCGCCGTGAAGCGCTCCAAACGCAGTGATCGCGCCGCGATACGACGCGGCGGCTTCTTCATCTCCGGTGAGCACGGTTAGATCGACGCCTAACACTTCGCGCACGCGCGCGGCAAACTCGTCGCCGTTATCCGCGCGCCGTACCGCGCTGGTGGCGAGCGCAAACAGTTTTAAGTAGTGTCCGCGCACCATGCGGTTGAGCTGCGCGATGCCATCGATGGTTCGCTGCATCGGCTCCTCGCCCAAGTGGCCGCGTTGTCCGAGGCCTTCGCCGATGCGCGTGCCGATCGATTGCGCTAAATCGACGTGCGGAAACTCCGGCGCCATGTCCGCTAACAGGACTCGAGTCGAATTCGTGCCGACCGAGATGACGGCGTAGTGTTTGCTCAAAAAACGAAGCGCGCCTTACGAAGTATGTTTGGATTCAAAGAGCGCGGCGCGCCGCTTCTTACGTAAGAAGTGCCGCTCCGCTACGGGAACGCCGTCGGGCGATTCCCACTCTTCGGTGCTCTTCAAATACGACGCGATCTGTGTTTCGAACTCCTCGTCGCGAAGTTGGGGCGCCAGCAAAACCGTGGGCCGCCGGCGTCCGTCCCGGCGCAAGTCGAACGAGAGCCGCTTGCGGCGCACGAGGGAGCGCTGGTAATCGGTGCGGTGCGCCTCGACGTCGACGGCCGGCGCGGTCGCGAGCTCGCCGTTTTCCAGCCGCACGGTTGCGCCGTAGGCGTTGAGATTGATGACGATGCCGCCGACGAGTTCCAACGGTTACGGGCTTGCGTCCGGCGCCGGACTGACGAAGATGATCGTTTCGTTCGGCCGAACGAGGCGCAGACGATCGTGAATCTCGGGGACCGCGCCTTCGGGATCTTGCAGGCGCACCAGTTCCCGGCGCTGGCGGTCGCGCCTGAGCTTGAGTGCATCGATATCGGAGTGCACGGACGAAAGTTCGCGCGCCATGGCGACGTTCTGATCGATGGCTCGAGCGAACTGAACGCCGACGAGTAAGATGATGAGGACGCCTACCGAGACTGCGGCGAAGCGGCCGGCGAAGCGAAGGAGAAATCCAGCAGACAAGCTTCGCGGCTTCATCTGCCCTCGACGATCGGCTCCATTCGTTGCGCCTGCCACGCTCCTACCCGCCGGTACTTTCGATAGCGTTCCTCCAAGAGTGTTTCCGCCGGCAGTGCCGCCAAACTCGTGACGGCCTTTTCAACGGCCGAAAGCGTTCTCGCGACGGTACCGGCTACATCGCGATGCGCTCCACCCAGCGGCTCCGGCACGACTTCGTCGATGATTCCGAAAGCACGCAGATCGGCCGCGGTTAACTTCAACCGCGCCGCGGCCTCTTCCGCTTTTGTCGCATCGGACCAAAGAATCGCCGCGCACGCTTCCGGCGACGCAACCGAATAGGTGCTGTGCTCGAGCATGAGCACCCGGTCGGCAATCGCAAGGGCGAGCGCGCCGCCCGAACCGCCTTCGCCGATCACCGTCGCGACGATCGGCACGCGCGCCATCGTGAACTCGTAGAGGCACATCGCGATCGCTTCGGACTGCGCATGTTCTTCCGACGAAATGCCCGGATCGGCACCTTTGGTATCGACGAACGTGACGATCGGCAGGCCCAAACGCGAGGCTACGTGGGCTAGGCGCTTCACTTTGCGATACCCTTCGGGCGCCGGCATCCCGAAGTTGCGCCGGAGATTTTCCTTCGTATCGCGGCCGCGCTGCTCGCCGATGACCACCATCGAGCGGCCCCCGAGCTGCGCGAATCCGCCGACGATCGAGGGGTCGTCGCGGTAATGCCGGTCGCCGTGCAGCTCGTCGAAACGGTCGAGTCCCGAGATGTAGTCGAGCGAGGTCGGCCGGCTCGGATGGCGCGCCATGTGAATCTTTTGCCACGGCGTCAGCGACCCGAAGACCTGTTGGAGGATCTCTTGATACTTTTGCTCGAGCGCGGCGATCTCCGACGACATGTCGGCCGGCAGCGTGGCGTTGGCCGCGCGCAGCTCTTCGATCCGCCGCTCGAGAACGAGCAGCTCCTTCTCGCGCTCGACGATGAGATTACCGCTCACCCTTGGAGCGTGCCCCCGCGAGCGTATTCGAGCAGGCGAACGAGCGTATCCTTGAGCGCATGCCGCTCGACGACCATATCGACCTGCCCGTGTTCGAGGAGAAACTCCGCGGTCTGAAACTGATCCGGAAGCTTCTGGCGAATCGTTTGCTCGATGACGCGGCGCCCGGAGAAACCGATGTTCGCCCGCGCTTCGGCGACGATGACGTCGGATTGAAACGCAAACGACGCGGAAACGCCGCCCGTCGTCGGATCGGTCAGGACCGTGCAGAAAAAGTTGCCGTCTTCCATGAAGCGCGCGACCGCCGCGGTCGTCTTGGCCATCTGCATCAGTGCGAGCATGCCTTCTTCCATGCGCGCGCCGCCCGACGCGGTGAAGATGATGCACGGCACCTTGCGTTTGCGTGCCTCTTCGAGCAGCAGCGTGATCCGCTCGCCGACGACCGTGCCCATCGTACCGCCGCGGAAATGGAAGTCCATCACGCCCAACGCCACGTCAAAGCCGCCGATTTGACCGAAGCCGCAGACGACCGCTTCGCTCAATCCACTCTTCTCGCGATCGCCGCGCAGCTTCACCGGATACGTCTTCTTGTCGGACCACTGCAGCGGATCTCCGGCACCGATCTCGGCGCCGATTTCGGCGAAGGCGCCGTCGATAATGGTGCTGATCCGATCGTAGGCGCCCATGCGAAAGTGATGGCTGCATCGCGGACACACGAACGCGTTTGCCGCGAGGTCGCGCCGATACAGGACTTCACCGCATTTCGGACACTTCGTCCATAACGCGGCATCGCGCGTTTCCGCATCGCCGCCGCGCCGTGCGCGCAGCCACTCGGGCATTTGCATCATCGCAGTTTGGCCGTGTACAGCTTACGCAGCTGCTTCAAATAGTTGATGATTTCTTTCTGGTTGAGCTTCGACTCGCCGACGGTTCGATCTTTGAAGACGTACGGAATCTCGACCGCTTTTCCGTAATGTCCCTTGGCGATCACTTCTAAACCGATCTTGAAGCCGATGGGATCGAGCTCGACGCCGTCGAGCGCTTCCCGCTTGACCAGAAAGTAGCCGCTCGTGACGTCCTTGACGTTAGTGAGCGGACGCGCCAGCATGCACGCAACGCGCGACGTCACGATCCGCCGCGTCGGCCAGTTCGCAATGCCGCCGCCCGGTACGTAGCGGCTACCGACGGCCAAACCGTACTTCCCCGACTCCAGCGCTTCGACCATCGCCGGGAACACGTTGATGTCGTGGCTGAAATCGGCATCCATGGCTCCGAGCGCTTGCGACTCGGGACGCGCCGTCTTCCAACCGTCGATGACGCCGCTCGACAACCCCATTTTGCCGGGGCGGTGCAAACACCGGACCGGAAGCTCGGCGGCGAGCCGATCGACGATCGCACCGGTTCCGTCGGGCGAATTATCGTCGACGACGATGATCTCACCGTCGAGGCCGTTGGCCTTGAACACGCCGTCGAGCGCGCGCAGCAGCTGTTCGATGCCGCCGGCTTCGTTGTAGGTCGGGATGACGATAGAAAAAGGAAGCGCCATAGTCAATTCGCGGTAGTACGTCGGCCTACGGACGGCGTCCTATGCTTCCTCGCGCCGCAAGTGTTTATCGCGATACATCGCGGCGTCGGCAACCTGCAGCAGTCGCTGCAGGTCCTCGCCGTGTTCGGGAAAGAGGGCGATCCCGATGCTGGCGCCCACGGTGACGTTCGCGCCGGTCGACAGTACGATCGGCTTATCGAGGAACCGGTACATCCGCTCGGTGAGCGCTTCCACGTCGCCAACGTCGGCTATCGCGGTCTGCAGAATGACGAACTCGTCCCCGCCGACACGCGCGACCACGTCGTGTCCTCGTACCGCAATCTCGAGACGGCGGGCGACTTCCTTGAGGACCTCGTCGCCGGCCGCGTGGCCGTGCACGTCGTTGACGGGTTTGAAGCCGTCGAGGTCGGCATAGTGCAGGGCGATGATTTCACCGCCGCGACGCGCGCGCGCCGTCGCGCGCGTGAAGAGCTCTTCGAGGGCTGCTCGATTGGCAAGGCCGGTGAGTTTGTCTTGCGTCGCACGCTCGTGCAGCCGTCTTCCGCGCAGCTCCCGGGAGACGGCGTTGGTTACCATCGAGCTTAGTACGTCGATGAAGTCGATGTCGGATTGCTTGAACTCAGATTCGCGCTTGGCCTTATCGAGAAAGAGGATGGCACCGTACTGCTCGCCGTCGACGGTGAGACGCGCTCCAATATAGCTCCCCCACGGAAGGCCGCGCTCTTTCAGTTCGCTCGCATACGGCCCGACGGTGAGATCGTCGATCGCGACGGCCCGTTCGCTCGAGGCAAGGCGGCCTCCGATCGATTGCGTTACCGGCATTCGATGTCCGACCGGAAGTAAATCGTCGGAACCGTACCGGTGCTGAACGATCAGTTCGCCGTCGCGCATTTCGACGACGTAGCCGTGCGTCATCTGCAGCGCGTTCGATCCAAGGAACAACGCTTCGTCGACTTGAGCTCCGCCGCTCCACGACGATCCGGCCACCTGCAGCAGCGTCGCCAGCCGTTCGTCGAACTCATCGACTTGCCGGCGCAGCGCGCGCTCGCCGCTCATGTCGCGCGACGTGTAGAAGATACCCTCGACGCGACCGGCGACGCGAATCGGCGTAGCGTCAACGTGAACCGGCACCTCGTGGGCATCTTTCGTATATGCTGTCGCGTCGTAGCTGCGGGCCGGTCCGGAAAGAAGCTCCTCGAAGCGCGCTTGCGAACCTTCGCGCTGTCCGGGAGGAACGACGACGGTGAAGTTCTTACCGACGATGTCGGCGGCCGCGTGTCCGGTAAGATGCTCGAACGTTACGTTTGCATCGGTGATAACGCCCTCGGCGTCGACGGCCAGAATCGAGTTCGGGCTCGACGCAAAGAGCGACCGGAACCGTTCGTTGCTGCGCACGAGCTCGGCTTCGAATCGACGCTCGACGGTGACGTCCCGCACGGATCCGACCACTCCCTCGACGGTGCCGTTGACGACGATCGGCGCCAGGCTGCCAACGACGGGAACCTCACGACCCTGCGCGTCGAGAAACGTCGTCGCAAACTCGATCGATCGGCCCGACGCGGCGGTCGCATAGTCGACCGCCGCCGAACCGCGGCAATCCGGAGCGATGTGAATGTCGAACTTCTGACCGACCGCCTCGACGCCGAATCCCAGGCGCACCATCGCGGCGCGGTTCGCGCGCACGATCGTGCCGTCGGCGCGATAGATGCACATCAGATCCGAACTGTTGTCGAACATCGCCGCAAACCGCTGCCGCCGCTGCTCGAGCGCTCGCAACGCAGACTCGATCGACGCTTCGCGCCGCCGAATGACGAACGCATACAACGCGGCGACGACGACGAGAATCACGCCGCCGGCCACGAGCACGATGTTGCGCGACGTCGTGCGCTGAGCGCTTCCGCGCACCGTGGTGACCGTCGTCGCGCGGCCGAACGTGTCGTCCATCTGCAGCCCAAGCGTGCGGAGTTGCTCTTGCAGCGCGGCGTTACGCGGGCCGGCGGCTACCCGGCGCGAAACGGCTTCGAATCGCTGGTACAAGTCGCGGTCCGCGCCGCTGAGGTCGCCCAGGTCGTCGTTCTCGACGTCGAGTTTCGTGATGGCGGTCTCGAGATCGGCGACGGCGGAGGGTGTCGAAGCGGCGCGCGCGGCCTGATACAGAATCGCCATCGCTTGCGCGCGGCGCAAACTGCTCCGGTTGACGATGTCCGTTTGCACCGGCGCCGTTGCGAATCGGTATTCGATCACAGCGGCCTGAATGACGACCATAAGCGCAATCGTCGCGACCGCCAGAACGCCTCCCGTGCGCAGGCGCCGTACTGCCTCCGCTTGATCCATTTGGACTATAGGTATTCGAGGATTGCAAGCAAGACCATGGCAGCCGTCTCGGTCCGCAGGATCCGCGGGCCCAGCCATAAGAGGTGGGCGCCGCGGTCCGCGGCCATGTCGGCCTCGGCGTGCGAAAAGCCGCCCTCGGGCCCGATGACGACCAGCACGCGGGACGCGCCCGCGAGCAGCGGCGGGAGGGTTTCGCGCAGCGGCTGCGCCGGCGCCACCTCCCACGGAAACAGCACCGCGTCGTACTCCGCAAACCGGGCTAGGAGCTCGTCGTAGGAGCCGACCCCGGCGATCTCGGGGACGAAGCTGCGGCCGCACTGCTGCGCCGCCGTGCGCGCCAGCCGGCGCCAGCGATCGATCTTTGCCGTTCCAGAGGCGTGCGCCACGCTGCGCTCGCTGGTAAACGGCAAGATCGCGCGCGCGCCGAGCTCGGTGGCCTTCTCGACGACGAAATCCATCTTCTGCCCCTTGGGAATCGCTTGCGCGACGTCGATCGAGCGCGAGGCCGGAGTCTCGTTTGCGTGCGCGGCGAGCAGCGACGCGAAAACCGCGTTGCCGTCGACGTGCACGCGCGCGTCGAACCGCGTTCCCGCTGAGTCGACGAGCTCGATCGCGTCGCCGTCGCTCAGGCGCAAAACGGCGACGATCTTGCGGGCGTCGGCACCCTCGATGGCCACGCGCTCGCCGATCGCGCGAACCCCTTCAACGAAGAATCGGCGGGCCGGCATCGTGTCGAGACTACTCCGGGCGAAACGCGTCTTTTACACGCTCGAAGAAGCTGCGTTCGTCGATCGCGTCGCCGCCGGCGCTCGCGTACTCTTCCAGCAGCTCGCGCTGGCGTTTATTGAGTTTGGTCGGAACGAGCACGTGCACCGTTACGTGATGATCGCCGCGCTGCGTTCCGCGAACGCTGGGCATGCCGCGACCTCGCAGACGCATCGTCGTTCCGCTTTGCGTGCCGGGTGCAAGCGTCACGGCGACCTCGCCTTCGAGCGACGGCACCGACAACGCCGCCCCGAGTGCCGCCTGCGTGAAACTGACCGGAACGTCGACGAACGTATCGAGACCCTCGCGGCGGAACATGGCGTGCGGCTTCACCGTCAGGTAGACGTAGAGATCGCCGGGCGGACCGTTGCGGATGCCCGCTTCGCCGTTCCCGGCGATGCGAATGCGCGAGCCGTCGTCGACGCCGGCCGGTACCTTTACGGTGAGGCGGCGCTCGATCTCGCGCCGGCCGCGGCCAGCGCACGTTTGACACGGCTGTTCGATGACGTGTCCTTCGCCCGCGCACTTCGTGCAGGGCGCTTGCGTGACGATCTGACCCAACGGCGTCTGGCGCGCCGTGCGCATGACGCCGCTGCCGCCGCAGCGGTCGCATGGCGTCGCGAGCGTTCCCGGTTGCGCGCCGCTGCCGCGGCACGAATCGCACTGGGCGAGGTGATTGAACGAAATCTCTTTGGTGATTCCGGAAAACGCCTCTTCGATCGTGATCTCGAGATCGTATCGCAGGTCCGATCCGCGCTGCGGTCCGGCGGTGCGAGCCGGACCCGCGGTGCGCACGTTCCCGAAAAACATGTCGAAGATGTCGCCGAACGAACCCGGACCGAATCCCCCAAAGTCTGCGGGGCCGGCACCCGCGCCATTGACGGTGCCAAACCGATCGTACTGCGCGCGCTTATTGGGATCCGACAACACTTCGTATGCTTCGTTGATTTCTTTGAAGCGATGTTCGGCCTCCGACTTGTCGTGCGACACGTCGGGATGGTGCTTGCGTGCGAGCGCGCGATACGCTCGTTTGATCTCGTCCGCTGACGCGTCTCGTGCGACGCCGAGGACGTCGTAGTAATCTTTGGTGGGCATGCTGGGTTAGCTTGTCAGGTCGATTCGACGTCGGAAAGGCGTTGGCTGAGCGTTTCGGCCGTCCCCGAAGCCAGCGCCAGCAGGCGAGCGTAGGGCATGCGGCGCGGCCCTAGGATGGAAAGCATTCCCATCGCATTGGCACCGAAACGGTACGGAACGGTCACGACCGACAAGTCGGAAAGCTCGTCGCTGCCGAGCTCGTGTCCGATCTTCACGCTGGCCGCATCCGAGCTCATCGCATCGGCGACGATATCGTAGAGCGTTTTCTGCTCTTCGATGATGCGCAAGATCGAGCGCAGCTTGCGCAGATCCTGGAACTCCGGCTGATCGAGTAAATTCTGCGCGCCCGCGGCGGCAACCGTTGGAAGCTCGTTCGAGCGCGCGGATTGCATCGATGCGCCGACGGCGTTGCGCAGGTCGTCGGAAAGATTCATTTCGCGCGCAACCGTCGCGATCTCGGCGTCGGAGACGTCGCGCAGCAGACGATTGCTGAAGCGCGCGTTGAGTGCGTTGGAAAACCGGGTCAGTTCGTCGGGAACGATCTCGGAGCCGACTTCGAAGAGGCTTTGCGCCGCCACGCCGAGCGACGTCACCACGATGGCAACGCCGGTGCGCGGTGACAGCCAGATGAGCTGAACGTGTTTGAACGTCTGCGACTCTTGCTGCGGCCGCGTCACGAATGCCAGATTGTTCGACAGCCGCCCGAGCAAACGCGTCGTGTGATCGATGATCTCGTCGAGCTCGTGGCTCGCGTCGCGCAGATCCTCGCGGATGCGCCGGCGCTCTTCGGTGCCGAGCTCCTCGGGCTGCATCAGCCGGTCGACGTAGGTACGGTAGCCGGCATCCGAGGGAATCCGGCCTGCGGACGTGTGCGGCTGAACCAAGTAGCCGCCCGCCTCCAGCTCGGCCATCTCGTTGCGCACCGTCGCCGAACTGACGCCGAGGTTATACTTCTGCGTCAGGGTCTGGGAGCCAACCGGTTCGGCCGTCGCGACGTACTCGTAGACGACCGTCGCGAGGATGTAGGCCTTGCGCTTGTCGAGGCTTCCCGGCTCTTTCACGAGGATTAATGTAGCACTCTTGGCGTCTGAGTGCTAGAAGGAGGCCCCGTCCGAGGCCGCGGCCCGATCGATCGCCTGCTTGAGCTCGTCCCAGCTCAGACCACCGACCGAGACGTAGGTGACTCGGCCTTCGGGATCGAGCACGAGCGTATCGGGGATCTTCCCGATCGAGTAAAGCCGGTCGACCGCCCCACTGGTGTCCTCGACCAGCGGCAGGGTGATGTTCCACGTCCGAAAGTAGCTTGCGGCGACGTCGGGGAGCTCGTTGGAGATCGTGACGACGGCCAGCTTATCGCCGTACGTCTGCTTGGCACGCACGAAATACTTCATCTCTTCGGTGCAGACGTCGCACCACGTCGCCCAAAAGTCGATCACGACCACGCGTCCGCGCAGGTCCGAAAGGTAGCGCGTTCCCTGTTTGGTCGGAATCGCGAAGTTCGGCGTCGGCGCATCGAACGAGATGCCGGCGAGGCCGGTTCCCGACGAGGCCGTGAGTGCGGCCAAGACGATCGCGGCGAAGAGCTGCACGAATAAATTTTCGGCAGGCGACGACGCGTCGCCTAGAGGAACTGCAGCCCATGACGAGCCACGCGATCGAAGCCCTATTCGAAGAGAGCCGGCGCTTCCCACCGCCTCCCGACTTCGCCGAGCAAGCCAATGCGAAGCCCGGTATCTACGACGAAGCCGAGGGCGATTACGCCGCGTTCTGGGCGCGCTGGGCGCGCGAGCTCGAGTGGATGAAACCGTTCACTAAGACGCTGGATTGGGACGAGCCGTTCGCACAATGGTTCTCCGACGGCGAGCTCAACGCGTCGGTAAACTGTCTCGACCGCCACGTGCGCAACGGGCTCGGTGAGAAGATCGCCTTCTATTTCGAGGGCGAGCCGGGCGATCGTTGGACGATCACCTATCGCCAGCTGCTCGACGACGTCTGCCGGTTCGCTAACGCGCTGCGCAAGCTCGGCATTCGTAAAGGCGATCGCGTCGCGATCTACATGCCGATGATTCCCGAGCTGCCGGTAGCGCTCTTGGCGTGTGCGCGCATCGGCGCCGCGCATTCGGTGATCTTCGGCGGTTTCTCGCCCGAGTCGATTATCGACCGCGTCAACGACGCGCAGTGCGTCGCGCTGATCACGGCCGATTACGGATGGCGCCGCGGCAACAAAATCGCGCTCAAGCGCAACTGCGACGTCGCGATGGAACAGACGCCGAGCATCAAGCACTGCATCGTTGCGCGCCGCGTCGGCGACGAGGTGTTCATGCACGAGGGCCGCGACGTGTGGTGGAGCGAGATCGTCGCCAACGAGTCGACGCAATGCGAACCCGAGCCGATGAACGCCGAGGATTTGCTCTTTTTGCTCTATACCAGCGGAACGACGGCCAAACCCAAGGGCATCAAACACACCACGGGCGGTTATCTCACGCACGTGATGATGACGCACAAGCTCGTCTTCGACATCAAGCCGGAGACCGACGTCTACTGGTGCACCGCCGATATCGGCTGGGTGACCGGCCATTCCTACATCGTGTACGGTCCGCTCGCCAACGGGTGCAGCGGCGTGATCTACGAGGGCACGCCGGATTATCCCGACAAGGATCGCTTCTGGGACATCGTCGAGCGCTATAAGATCACGATTCTCTATACCGCGCCGACCGCGATTCGGACGTTCATGAAATGGGGCGTTGAGTATCCCGCCAAACACGATCTATCGTCGCTGCGTTTGCTGGGAAGCGTCGGCGAGCCGATCAATCCCGAAGCGTGGATCTGGTACCGCGAATGGATCGGCGGTAACCGCACGCCGGTCGTCGACACGTGGTGGCAGACCGAGACCGGCGGCATCGTCATCTCGCCGCTGCCCGGCTTGACGACCTTGCTTCCCGGGAGCGCCACCAAAGCGCTGCCGGGCTTCTTCCCCGATATCGTCAACGAGAAAGGCGAGTCCGTGCCGCTGGGCGGCGGCGGATACATCGTCATCACGCGACCGTGGCCGGGCATGCTGCGCGGCATTTGGGGCGACGACGAGCGTTACAAACAAACCTATTGGTCGAAGTTCGCGCACATGTATCTCGCCGGCGACGGCTGCAAGCGCGACCACGACGGCAACTACTGGTTTATGGGCCGCATCGACGACGTGATGAACGTCAGCGGCCACCGCATCTCGACGACCGAAGTCGAAAGCGCGCTCGTCGACCATCCGAAAGTCGCCGAGGCGGCGGTCTGCGGAAAACTCGACGACATGACGGGACAAGCGATTTACGCGTTCGTCTCGGTCAAGCCCGACGTGACCGGCTCGCCGGAGTTCGCCGACGAGCTCCGCGATCACGTCGCCAACAAGCTCGGCAAGTTCACGCGGCCGAAATATATTACGTTCACGCAAGAGCTGCCCAAGACGCGCAGCGGCAAGATCATGCGGCGGCTCCTGCGCGATATCGCCGAAGGCCGGACCCTCGGCGATACCACGACGTTAGCCGATTCGGCGGTGGTTCACGAGCTGCAGGAGCGCGCGAAAATCCAGGTCACGCAAGAAGACTAGGGCTTCGACGACGGGCTGGGCTTCGGCGACGCGTGCATCATCATGTTCGCGTGCATGGCCGACGGACTGTGCGACGGTTTTGGCGACGCCTTCATCATGCTGTGACCCGACATCATCATGTGCGACGAGGGTTTGGGCGACGGTGACGGCGTGCCCATGGAGTCGGCGAGGGCGACGGTTCCCGTCGTAAGGACGAGCGCTGCCGCGAGCGCAAGCGTACGTGCGTTCAAGAATAACCTCCAAAAAGAACGTGTTTATGCTAGTACGCCGGCGAGTCGAGATCGGATTACGGAACTTGAGGCAAGCCTGAGGCGATGGTCGCCTGCACCTCGTAACTAAATCCGAGACCGAACATCAGCGTGCACGCCGCCACGACGGGAAGAGCCGAAAAGATGCGCATCGTCGCGCCGGCGGACGCGCGACTCGCGACGCCGAGGATGAGCGCGACGAGAATCAGCCCCAAAACGTAGCCGCCGTCGAGAAAGCCGGCAACCCACAGCGTCGCGGCATTCCAGGCGAAGGTCGTCCATGCGACCTCGGGCGGCAACAGCGCCTGGTGAATCAACGTGCATTGCGGTCCTGCGGCCGCAAACGGATCGTACCAGGCGCAGTGATACGAAAATGCGCCGAAGCCGGCGCCCTCGCACAGAGCGAACGTCAACGCGATCGCCGTCCCCCACACGCGCAGCGACGAGAAGACCCGCGATCCGAGCTCGTATCCGACGGAAACCACCCATCGAGGTTTCCCCGATTTGCGCTTGGCTAGTCGCGGGAGAAGTCGGCGGGCGTGGGGTGGATCTTTCCGGAGAGAATGTCGGTCACGGGCATTTCCGGATAGCCGACGGATTCGTGCACGCTGTCGTCCCAGGCTAGGACGATGAAGTCGCGGAGCTCGCGGGCGCCGTCGGCGACCCGTGCGGTGGCAAACGCCACGGCTTCGGGCGTCGCGCGTTTGAACCCGCCGGTGCGACGCGCAATCGCATAGAGCTGCGGCTCTTCATCGTTGCCGGCGCGTAAGTAGAGGCCGATCTCTTGCAACAGCTCGCGCTCGTCGATCGTTTTCACCGGCGGACGGGGACCGCCCACCGGAACGAGCTTGGCCACGGCGGCCGCGGTAACGTGGGCGCGGACGAACGCGCCTTCGAACGGTGCATGGATGCCTCGGTCGTTGTAGTGCACGCTCACGTGCAACGGCTGGCTTCCGTCGCCCACGAAGTGCGACCACATGCCGAGCTGATAGATGAGAACCTGCTCGCGCAAGACGCGTTCGCTCGTAAACGCGGCGCGATCGCGCGCCGATGCGCTGCGCGCCAAAAAATCGAAGGCGCGCCAATAGGCGAAATCCTTACGCAGCACTTGCCATCCGTCGGCAATCGCGTACGGTAAATATCCCGCCTTGAAGGGATCGCTGCCGCCCTCGCGCAGCGCCGCGGCGTAGGCCTCCATATCGCTCGGCAGCGCGCTGAGCGCAACGGTCCCCGCGATTCGCCGGTCGTCGCCCACGTTGACGTAATGCGCCGGGTCTTCATCGCGATCGAACGAGTAGCCGGCGCCTTTGAGGCGATCCATCTCCGTCCCAAGCTGCGCGATCGTCGCGACCGCGCCCGGTGCCGTGAGAAACGCTGGAATGTCGTCGGGCAGCGATTGCATCGCCACCTCGCCGATGATGCGGTGTCCGCTCGTTCCCCACGCGCGCGCCGCCGGCGGAGCGGAGCTCAGTGCGAACGCGAGCGCGAAGGCCAGTGCACGTTTCACGACAGGAATCCGCCGAGCTCTTCGAGCGATTCGATGCGCGTTGCGGGCGGCAGCGCCTGCAAGATCGTCTCGCCGTATCGCGTTGAGGCCGCGCGGCCGTCGAGCAGCGCAACGACGCCACGATCGCTGCCGCTGCGAATGAGCCGGCCGAACCCCTGTTTCAATCGCACGGTCGCCGCCGGAATCATGTAATGCTCGAAACCGTCGAGGCCGCGCGCTTCGAGCGCGCGGATGCGCGCCATCACGAGCGGATCGGTCGGCGTCGGGAACGGCAGACGATCGATGATCACGCACGACAACGCTTCGCCGGAAACGTCGATGCCTTCCCAAAACGTACCGGTCGCAAAGAGCACGGCGTTGGGCGTTCGGCGGAACCAGTCGAGCAGGTGCGCGCGTGGCAGCTCGCCTTGCAGCCGCACGGGAAAAGCGATCCGCTCGCGCACGAGCGCGTAAACTTCGCGCAGGCGTGCGTAGGAGGTGAAGAGCACGAACGCGCGCCCGCGCGTGCGATCCAGGCACTCTTCCACCAGCGGCGCCGCGCGGCGCGCAAAGTCGGCGGCTTTGGGATTGAGCCGCGCCGGTGCGATAAAGAGCCGCGCTTGGCTCGCGTAGTCGAACGGCGACGGCGCCACCAGCTCCTGTGCGGCATCGAGCCCGAGGCAACGGCGCACGTACGTGAAGTCTCCGCCGATCGAGAGCGTTGCGCTCGTGAGGACGACGCTCTGCGTATGCGCGAAAAGCGTCGCGCGCAAAAACTCGGCCACATCGTGCGGCGCGCAGTTGACGGCGTACGGCCCGCTGCCGTCGCTGCGTTCCACCCACGCAATCGCGTCCTCCGAAGGCGACTGTGCTCGATCGATCGCCGCCGAATGCGCGATGACGTTGCGCATCGCCAACTCGCGCCGGCGCTCGGCTTCGGCGTCGTTTTCCGGCTTGCGCTTGAGCGCGCGGTGCCAGTTCGCGAACAGCCAGTTCTCGAGGTGATACAGATGGTCGCGCAGCGCTTCGAGCGCCGGCCCCGCCTCTTCGTTGGCCGCCAGCGGATAGCGATCGCCCGGGACGCGCGCCAGCGACGATTCGAGCGCGCGCACGCCTTCGTCGAACCGCACGTCGAACGAGGACGGAAGATCGTAGACGCGATGCAGTTTGCGCAGCATGCGCCCGATCGTCGCGCGCGAGACGGTTGCCGTCAGTGCGTCGGTTGCCCAACGTTCGCACTGGTGGGCTTCGTCGAGCACCGCGACGTCGTACGGCGGCAGCAGCCCGCCGCCGACGGCCAGATCCAAAAAGAACAGCGCGTGGTTCACGACGATCAAGTCGGCATATTTGGCTTCGTCGCGCTTTTTGAAAAAGAAGCAGTCGCGAAAATGCTCGCAAAACTCGCCGACGCAATCGTCGGCATCGGCATCGAGCTGCTCCCATTCGTCGGTCTTGGGAACGTACGGCAGCTCGGCGCGATCGCCCGTTTGCGTGCGCGTTCCCCATTCCCACAACTCTTGCATACCGCGCGACGGGGCAACCAAACGATCGGCGCGGATCCGCTCGAGCTTCTGCTTGCAGAGGTAATGGCTGCGGCCTTTGAGCAACGTCACCCGAATCGGTTCGCCAAGCGCCTGTTGCACGAGCGGGATGTCTTTGTGCACGAGCTGCTCTTGCAGCGCAATCGTGCCGGTCGAGAGCACGACCTTCTTGCCGCTGCGCACGGCCGGAATCACGTAGGCCAGCGACTTCCCAACCCCGGTTCCGGCTTCGACGACCGTGTGCACGCCCTCGAGAATGCCGCGCTCCACGAGCTGCGCCATCTGCACTTGTCCCGGCCGCGGTTCGAATCCGGGAAGCGCGCGCGCAATCGGTCCGCCCGCGGCGAAGACGTCGTCGATCGTCGAGTTGGTCACGGCGTCGGGCGGTCGTGCGGCGTCTGATACTCGGTTTCCAGCTCGGCTCCCGTCGCAGCATCGGTAACCACCGGCTGCACGCGCCGGGGCGGATAATAGATCAGCGTGGTGAGAATGAAGCCGCCGAGTAAACCGCAGACGTGGGCCTGCCACGAAATCGCGGGCACCGTGAACGTAATGATGAGGTTGAGGATCAAGATACCGATGTTAGCTTGGACGAGTTCCATGCCGGGCTTCCCGAGCTTCAGTCCAATCGCAAACAACGCGCCGAACAATCCGAAGATCGCTCCGCTCGCGCCCAGCGTGGGAACGCAGGGTGCGCTCAAGTACACGATGCCCAAACCGGAAAAGACGATCGATGCGAGGTAGACCAGCAGCATTCGCCACGATCCCATCGCGTACTCGATAAACCGTCCGAGCGAGTACAGCGAAATCATGTTCACGCCGATGTGAATGAGCCCGGCGTGCAGGAACGCACCGGTGAAGATGCGCCACCACTCTCCGCCTTGAATGAACACCCCGCTGCATTGCGCGCCGCGGACGGCCGCGGGAATGAGCGATCCATCGACCAGGACGCGCTCCATGTTTCCGCCGCCCAGGCTGAACGCACCGGGTCCAGCGACGGAGACTTCCCACAGATAGCCTATGACGTTGAGGATGATGAGCAGGCGGGTGATCATGCGCGATCGGCGACCATGACCATTCGTGCGAGTTCGAGCGAGACCGCGTAGCGCTTGCCGTCCACTTCGACGGTGATCGGACCGCCCAGCGGCGCTTTCTCGACGACGTGCAAATCCGTTCCCGGCCGCAAGCCCACTTCACCGAGGTAGCGCAACATCTCGGGGATCTCTTCGGTGACGCCGCTGACGGTTGCGCGACTGCCTTCGTCGACTTGCGCCAGCGGAACGCCGATGCGTACCGGGTCGCTCAAATCGCGCGGCGGAATGGGCTGGCCGTGCGGGCACGTTTGCGGATCGCCCAGCAGCGCGATCAAGCGATCTTCGACGCGTTGCGAAATCGCGTGCTCGAGCATGCACGCTTCCGAATGTACTTCGTCCCACGGCATGCCGAGCACGTCGGTGAGCAGACGTTCGGCCAAACGATGACGGCGCAGCACGTTGACGGCGACTTGCAATCCTTTGCGCGTGAGCTTGACCTCGCCACGCGCGACGTACTCCACGTAGCCGTCTTTGTCGAGCTTCTTGAGCATTCCGGATACCGACGCCGGAGCGACGCCCAAGGATGACGCGAGTCCCGACGTCGTGACGCCCGGCCCCTCGCGCTCGAGACGATAGACCGCTTCGAGATACTCCTCGATCGATTCCGCGAAGTGGCTATGACCCGACATTTCGCTTCTCGATTCGGCGCGTTACCGCGGCATGCATTGTCGCTTTCTCGTGCGGCTCGGCAAAGCTGGCGTCGATGGCGTTGCGAACGAAACGCTCGAGCGTGCCGGGGCCCGCGATCGACTCCACCAGCGCGTACTCCGACGCGATCGAGGTTCGGAACATTGCCGGATCGTCGGCATCGATGGTCACGACGCAGCCGGCCCGATCGAACTCGACGAACGCGTCGCGATCGGGCAGCGCCGCCCCCGTCAACACGTTTGACGTCGGGCAGATCTCCAGCGCAATGCGCTCGTCGGCCAGCCGCTGCACCAGACGCTCGTCGTGCAGCGCGGCGACGCCGTGCCCGATACGTTCCGCGCGCAGCATGTCGATTGCGTCGCGCACGCTCTCGGCGCCGGCCGCTTCACCCGCGTGCGCGACGCAATGTAAGCCATGGGCACGCGCGTAAGCGAACGGTGCTTCGTAGAGTTCGGGCGGAAAGCGCTTCTCGTCGCCCCCAAGTCCCACGCCGATGACGTCGAGATCGGTGAGCTGTGCGGCCATCGTCGCAATCTGCATCGCACGCTCCACGCCGAAGTTCCGCGTGAGGTCGACAATGAGTTTGAAGGTGGCCTGCGGACGCGCGGCCCGCAGCTCGCCGGCGATCGCTTCCACGCACGCGCGTACGTCGAGCGTCTTGTGAAAGAACGTCCACACCGACGGCGAGATAAACAGCTCGCCGTAAATCACGCCTTGGGCGAGTGCCGTCTCGACGAACTCGCGCGCAAGGCGCGCGTAATCTTCGGGTGCCGCGAGCGAACGGCTCGCGGCGGCAAAGGCGAGTAAGAACTCGCCGAAGTCTTTAAAGAGGTAGGGGTCGTGCGGATCGACGCGCTCGGAGGGCTCGTCGACAAACGGACCGTCGGCGCTGCCGGGCCGGTAGCGGAGCGGCACCCCGTAGCGCGCCGCCAACTCGACAAAGGTCGCCGCCCGCAGCGTGCCCTCAAGGTGACAGTGCAGGTGGACCTTCGGAATGGTGTCCGCCAGGGGCATAGGCCCGCTCTTCGCGCCCCCTAAGAGCTGGGGCCTTGCAGGGGCGTAACCCAGATCGTAGTATTAGGGTTCTTCCTATCGCGGGGTGGAGCAGTCCGGTAGCTCGTCGGGCTCATAACCCGAAGGTCGATGGTTCAAATCCATCCCCCGCAACCTGTACAGGGCCGTTTACTGAAAAGTAAACGGTCCTTGTTTTTTAGTTGCCGGTCCGCGGCTAGCGTCATCCGCGTCGCCAGATGAAAGCGCTCAACGTGACTTGCGGTGGAAAGACCGGATAGTGTACGAGGGGACGGATACGCCGAATGAAGAGCGTGCGCGCGCGGGAGGTAACCGTTTCGCCTCGACGATATAGGACAACGGCATGAAGCTCTTACCAGCTTTCGCCGTTCTGGCGTTTGCTGTATCGACCGGGACGGCCGCCGCGCAGTACGCAGACGACCGCTATACGGTTTTGCACGTGTCACCGTCCGGTACCGATTCGAGAATCGCGAGCGGTGAGCCCGAGCACATCGTGATCTACGACCGCTCGGCCAAGCCCGGCAACGTGCTGCTATTCATGCCGGGCACCGGCGGAGAGCCGCAGCTGACTCGTTTTCTTGCCGACGCCGTCGACCACGGGTACCGCGTCGTCAACCTGTCTTACGTCGACACGCCGGCGGTCGCGCAAATCTGCTACGGCCAAGCGCTGCGCGGCGATCCGGACTGCGCGCAACAGTTTCGGGAGCGCCGAGCGTACGGCGACGGGAGCGCGCCAATTCAGGATCAGCCGCAGGACGCGATCGTGAATCGTTTCACCAAGCTGCTGCAGTATCTCGTAACGAACGATCCGCAAGGCAACTGGGGGCAGTATCTGCAAAACGGCGAGGTAGTTTGGAGCCGCGTCGCTGTTGCCGGGCAATCGCAAGGCGGCGGCATGGCCGAGTTCATCGCCCAGCGTCAAGCGGTCGCGCGCGTGATCGTTTTTTCGGGCGGCTGGGACCGCTCGTCACCGCGAGAGATCGCGCATTGGTACTCCGGGAAGAGCCTCACGCCCGCCGACCGTTGGTTTGGCACCTTCAACGTCGCCGAGCCGATGGCCCATGTCATCGAAGCGTCGTACGCAGCGCTGGGAATCCCGGCAGCACAGCAGTTCGCACTCGATAAACCGACGCTCGGCGGTGTGCCAGCACACGCGGACGGCATCAGCAATCCGGCATATCGCGACGTTTGGGATCGGATGCTGGGCAGCGGAAACTAACCGGCCTACCTTCCCGTTCCAAGATGCTGAGCAGTTCGCTGGGCCGATCAGATCCAACGAAAACGCTGCTAACGCACCGTTCCCCAAAAAATGGGTACGTGCGCAGTTCTACCGGCTCCGCAAAGTCAACCCGGACGGCAACGGTTCCGGGAGAAAGCAGCATCGCAGTTTCGCGACTTGCAGCGCGTAGCGCACGGCGCCGCGCCCCGGGCTGAGGCGTTACGCTTGAAACGTTTCGCACGTCGGTTTCGATGGCGCCGAATAATCCGAGGTTAAAGCGAACCTTGCCATCCTCGATCACGTGCGGCATTTTCGACATAGAACCAAAGGCCCCGCAGAGCCATACGGCGCCGGCGATTTCTGCTATATCGATCGTAACGTTCCAAACCGCATACTGGTGTGGAACCAACAAATGACGCACAACGAAGTCTGGGGGTATCCCGACGATCAGCAATAGCACCAAAATTGGCAGAACGCTTTCGCTCGTATAGGTGAGGCCGCCGGGCGCCGGAGGGGCAACGATCGCCCGCAAACCATCCTTGGCGCAACGCATGATCGCGACGTCGGCCGAAAATGATGCGATACGCAAGGGTGAGCATCCTCCGCACGTATTGTCTCATGAAGAGCCGTCGGCTCTTACCACGGAGGTCGCAACTCGTAGTCGCCTCGGTTACCCGGATGGGACCGCGCGATACTTTTTCAGGATTGCGATAACTCGATCGATCGGGATCGCCTCGATGACGTGGCCGCGTGACCGCGTCGTCGTTGCCGCAAACAGCGAGTTGTAGACTGCTTCTTCCGTTGCTTCGAGCGCGGCTTCGAAGAGCGGCGACACTGCATCTGTGGTAACCGTTTCATAGTGCGCCGTTCCCATGGCACCGTAGGCAACGCGAGCCGACGCGGCCGCCGAGAACGCGATCGCGAAGTCGCCGCTGCCGTTTTCATAGTCGGAGCCCGTGCGGCCGAGTCCGTAGACAGCGCGCGCGGCGAGTCGCCGGCATTCGTTGGGCGAAAGCGGCGCGTCGGTCGCGACGACCATCATGCACGACCCTTTGCCGGCGTCCGGAGCGTAGGCGTATTTCCCCAGCTCCTTGCCGACCGGCGCGCCGCCCATCGTCAACACGCCGCCGAAGTTCGTCTGTACGAGCACGCCGACGGTATGGCCGCCAAACCGTTGCGGGATCGCGCGTGAAGACGTTCCGATTCCGCCCTTCCAGCCAAAACAGATCGTGCCGGTACCGGCGCCGACGGCGCCCTCCATAACTTTTCCCTCGCGTGCGTTTTCAATCGCCGAAATCACATGCTCACGCGTCACGTGCATGCCCCGAATATCGTTCAGCCACGAATCGTTGGTCTCGCCGACGACGGCGTTCACCGACATGACGTTCTCGTTCCCAGGCTGCGCGAGCGTCCACGAAATTGCCCCGAGCATCCCGGTTCCGACGTTGAGCGTGTTCGTTAACACAATGGGCGTTTCGATCGTGCCCAGTTCTTGGACTTGGGTCGAACCCGCAAGTTTGCCGAACGCGTTGCCGATAAAAACGCCGCCCGGAACCTTCTCCTGAAATACGTTTCCGCCGTGGGGAAGAATCGCCGTCACGCCGGTGCACACGTTCGGCGCGTCAACTAACGTCACGTGACCCACGCGAACGCCGGCGACGTCGGTGATCGCGTTGAGCGCTCCGGTTGGGAAAACGCCGGGCGCTAATCCGATATCGCGGGCGCGTGGGCGCCCCTGCTGCGAACTCGCAGCCTGAGCGATGTTCGAAGTAGCTGCCGTTGCCAGCGAGGCAAGGATGATCTCGCGTCTGCTCAAGTTCATGAGCCGAGCTTCTTCGCCCAGGTAAGCTCTTCCGTCGGAGCGATTAATGAGGACATGGACAAAAGGTTGGTCGCAGCGGCGCTCATCATCGGGGGACTCGCACTTCTGGGCGTGACCACCGCACGCGATGCGCGGCACGATTTCGACTTCGAAGTTGGAACGTGGAGCATGTCGCCGAGCGGCGATACGCACGTCGTAGAACGCCTGTGGGAGGGCGCGACCATCGCCCGCCTCATCGTTCCCAAGCCAATGCCGCACGTCCGCGGAAGTTTGTTGACCGTCTATCATCCCGATTCGCAGCAATGGTCTATCTACTGGGTCGACTCAACGGACGGCAGCGTTTCGCCTCCGCTGGTAGGGCGCTTCTCCCATGGCATCGGTACGTTTGTCGGACCCGACAAAGAGAACGGCCGTCCGGTGCTGGTTCGGCTCGTGTTTTCGAACGTTACCGCCAACGCTTTCAAGACCGTGCAGTCCGTTTCGCGCGACGGCGGGAAGACGTGGAAGCTGGGCGTCCCAACGCTTTACGCGCGCCGGTCGAAGATCTCTTCGTCACATGCATCACGTGCCGTTTGGTGAGACCTCTTCCCCGCTGCAAGCCGCCGGCTCGTCCAAGAGGCCGTCCTCAGGACGTAAACGGCGGTCTTAACCAAAACCTGTGGTAGCGTCGCGGGACGGCCGCCCGCTTCATATCGTATACAAGGGGTATGAGCTCGCGGCGTTTCCCATCACGCCTGTTCCTGGCCATTGCGGCGGCAGCCGTATTGGGCGCGTGCGCGGCGCACAGCGGACTGCCGGCGTTTACCCCCGCCGGGGGAGCATCGGACGCCGTCGTCGTGCTGCGCCTCAATCACGAAGCCGAGCTCGAGCGGCTCGTCGGCGACATCAGCAATCCGCACTCGCCGCGATTTCGGCACTTCCTGACGCTATCGCAGTTCGAGGCGCGCTACGCCCCGACGCGGCAGCAGCACGATCGCGTCCTGCGATCGTTGCGCGCCGCCGGCTTTACGATCGTTAGCACGTATCCCGACCGTGCGATCGTCGACGTCCGCGCGCCGCACGATCCGCGGCTGCCCGCCTCACTAGCTCCGCTCGTGAAGCATCTCCTGATTGCGTCGCCGCCGCGCGCACGCGTCCTCGTTTACGCGCGCCGTAGTGCGGCCTACCCCCCCGACGCGCTTCCGACGGTTGAGGCGATCAAAAACGGCAGCTTCGAGCAGCGGCTGCATTTCTGGAAGGCCTGCGATGAGGTTGCGCTGTCGAAGCACGCGTTCGCCGGAAAGTACAGCGCGCTGGTGGGATCGACGTCGCCCGACGCCGGCAACGTTCACGGCATCGAGATCCTCTGCCAGAAAGTGGTCATTCCCCACGACGCCGTTTTGCGCGCGCACACGTACAGCGTCACCAACGTACGCGACATTCGTAAAGGCGGCTACCAAGAAATCGGCTTCACGGCCAAACCCGGAAAATCGGGAATCGTGCTCTTCAAGGGATTGACGAACAAGAAGCATTGGGAGCCGCACACGTGGTCGCTCGCCTCGCTCGAAGGACGCATCCTCTATCTGTATTTCGCCGTTGCGGGCAAGGGACAACCGACGCAGTACGATTCGATGTACGTCGACGCCGTGAAGCTGACCGGCACCGTACCGACCGCAACGCCGAGCGCGCCGCCGACTCCCGTCGGACCGGGCCCGGGCACGCCGCTGACGGGACCGACGTTCGGACCAAACGGTCAGTGGGCGCCGCGCGCCGTCGCCGACGCCTTCGATTTTCCGGTTCAACACGGCTACGACGGACGCACGACCACCGTCGCCTTCATCGCGCAATCCGCGCTGACGGCAAGCGATCTCACGGCGTTCTTTAACGCCAACGGCATCACGCGCGGCGGCACGTTTCAGGAAGTTCACGTCGACGGCGGTCCGGCAAGCGGCGACCGGACCTTAGCGATGCTCAATGCCGAAACGATCGGTGCGCTCGCGCCGAGCGCCACGGTCATCGCGTACGAAATACCGTCATTCGACAGCACCTACGTGATCGACGCGTATCAAGCGGCGATCGACGCGAATAAAGCCAACGTCGTGCTCAACGCCGATCCGTTCGCTCCGTGCGAAACCGACGATACCGCCTTCAACGACGCGATCGAATCGGAGGCGATCAGCGCGGCCGCGATCGGCATGACCTTCGTTTCGGCCAGCGGCGACGAAGGCGCGGCGTGCTACAGCCAAAGGACGACGACGAACCAAACCGGCATAACGGCGATCGCCGGTCTTCCGTACGCCCTTTCCGTGGGCGGCAACGCCTCGAAAACCCCGGGTCCGATGAGTGCGCCTGCGGTGTGGAGCGGCGACAACGGCTTCGAAGTCGGCGCGAGCGGCGGCGGCGTCTCCTCCACATGGCCGATTCCCAGTTACCAGCAGGGGGTCGCGGGTGCGGCTTCCACGGTTCGTCGCAACGTTCCCGATATCGCCTTCCCGGCTATCGGCGACGACCTGCATATTAGCGGCACCGACGTAACGTCCGGCGGAACGGCATGGGCGAGTTCGATCGCGGCCGCGCTGCTTGCCGAAAGCGTTGAGATCTGCGGACCGCTCGGATTCGTCAATCCCGCCGCGTACGCGCTGCTCGCCAAAGGCGGGGAAGGCACGTCGCTCATCGACGTCACCACCGGCAACAACGCCTTCGCCGCGTTTACGCCCTACGCCGCGACGGCCGGATACGATAATGCAACCGGCATCGGCATGCCCAACGGCATCAAGTTCGCCGCAGCGGTCTGCGGAAGATCGACGCCGCTAGCGAGGTTCCGATTTCGTCGGATCTAGGAGACGAGGTCCGAAGTTTACTGGGGTAAACGAGGTCCGAGTCGACAACGAGCCGGCGGAATCGGGGCCTCGCTAGTACGCTTTCACTAGGGGATAGGCGATAAAGCTGCCCCATCCGGTAGCGAGATCGAAGCCGGGACCCGCATTGTATCCACTGAACGACCCGTAGAGATCGCTGATACCGTTGTTTCCGCGGGTGACGTCGTGGAAGAGCCGATGATAGGCGCCCGACGAAGCGAGCTGGTAGAGACGCGCGTGCGGATCGGCGATCGCTCCGCCGCCTTTGCGCTGTTCGATAATGGCAAAGAGACCGGCCCACTGCGGTGCCGCTTCACTGGTGCCGCCCCAGCCGGGCTGCAGTGCGCCCCCCTGCACCATCCAGAGGCCGTCGTTCTGGGGATCGGAGAGCAGCGCGATATCGGGAACGTCGCGAACGCCGTCGTTGGGCGTCACAGCGCGCTGATACGACGGCTTCGCGTAAAGAATACTGCGTCCGCCGCCCGAGGCGCCGTCGGAGTTCGAGTCCTGCCACACCGTTTCGGCGCGCCACGCCTGCACGTTGCCGTGCGCGATGCGAGCGCGCACGTTAGTACCGCCGACGCTGATGACGTATCGCGAGGATCCGGGATAGTCGACCGAAACCGTATGGATTCTTGAGCTTTCGCAATCGTCGGTTCCCTCGTCGCCGGACGCCGAAAACCAATGCTGGCCTTCGGCAATCGCCTGCGCGAAGAGTTTTTCGTCGATCGACAGACTCGCCGTTCCCTTAATCAGTTGTTCGCAGACGCCCCAACTCGTCGTGACGACGTGCACCGAGCCGCCAAGATTGTTGACGATATAGCTGTACACCAAATCGAAGTCGTGATTCGAGGGACCGTGCGCGACGACTTGATGGAACGTCGCCTCCCGCGCGATCGCCGTCGCCCAATCGGCGTCGAGCGACGACTCGCCGTTACCGTACCCGCCTCCGCAACTCGACGTCAGCGCCTTACTTCGCGGCTCTGCGGTCGAGACGAGTTCCGCGAGCGGCAGCGAGAACGTGTTCTGGAAGAGCGCTAAGTCGCTGTTCTCGGCGGCGCCGCACGTCGCGTTGGCGATAGTGATGCCTTTCCCGTCGAGGCCCTGGTCGTAGAGCGGCTGGATGTCGTAGGCCGTCGCAACGTCGTCGGGACCCCAGCTGAACGTGTGATCGACGATAGCGTTTGGATTCCGGCGCAGCATCGGGTGGTGAAAGCCGTAGTCGTCCAAGCCGGAAACCGCCGCGATCTTCAACTCGCGAGGAAACACCGGCTCGTAACGGTTCGTAAAGTACGTCCGCCCCCGCTCGACGCGCTGGTCGAGCGGCGTTTGAAAGAACGCCTCGACCACGGGCGCCGCGGCGTGCGCGACGATATCGGTGCGGTTCTCCGGCAGCTCGTCGATGACGAATCCGCGCCGGCGCAGCGTTTCGATTGCGCGATTATACGCGATCGGATCCGCCCCGAAGTAACCGCCGAACTGCGCGGGCGTCAGATAACGGCCAAAGTACGGCGACCCCGGCGTCATGATCGCCATCGCGTACGCGTCGAGCTCGGCATCGTGCCGGCCCGCGATGCGGATATAGAGATCCACCTGCGTCTGGCGAGGCACTTGCCCGGCAAACGCGCCTTGGAGCGACGGCAATGCAAGCGTGCGGGCAGCAGCTGGCGGCAGCCGGCGATACGAAGCGTTCGCCGGAGCGGCGGTCAGGGCCGCGGCCGCAACGGCGGCCAAAGCCAAAGACACCGGAAGTTTCATATGTAAACCCTTCATCGGAGCAGCGAACCGCCCCCTTTAGGAACGTAGCGGGTACCCGAAATGACCCATCGACCCGGAACAAATGCTCATACGCAAACGTAACGATTACGGGCATATCTTAGACGGGAGAGGAGCGCGATGGCCGGAATTATGGTGTTCGATACGTTAGCCGAGGCGGTGCGCCGAGGATTTCACATTTACGACCGGATGCCCGACGGTTACATCGTCCAGCGGCGCACGGAAAGCGGCCTCGCGCTCGCACTCGTCGTCGAGCGCAAGCCCTCGGTTACCGCGTAGCCTCATTTCAATAAGCCCAATTCGCGCCCAACGGCTTCAAAAGCGGCCAGTGCGCGGTCCAATTCATCTTTATTAAGCGCGGCGCTGATCTGCACGCGAATGCGCGCCGTCCCTTCGGGAACGACCGGATAGCCGAAGCCCGTCACGAACACGCCGCGGCGCAGGAGTGCGTCGCTCATCGAGATCGCAAACGCCGTTTCGCCGACGATGATCGGCACGATCGCGCTCTCGCCCTCCAGCGGCTTGTAGCCGATCTTCTTCAATCCCGCACGGAAGTACGCCGTGTTGTCGCGCTGCGTTGCGACCAGCTCGGGGTGCGCGTCGAGATACTCGATCGCTTCGAGCGAGCTGCACGCGACCGTCGCCGGGAGGGCGTTGGAGAACAGCTGCGGACGCGAGCGTTGAATGAGCGTGTCGATCAGCGCTTCGGAGCCGGCCACGAAGCCGCCCGCGGCACCGCCCAGCGCTTTTCCGAGCGTACCGGTGATGACGTCGATCTTTCCGGTTAGACCGTAATGCTCGATCGTTCCGCGCCCGGTCTTGCCCATCACGCCCGTACCGTGCGAGTCGTCGACGACCGTGATCGCGCCGTAACGTCCGGCCAGCTCGGCGATCTCGGGCAGCTTCGCTAAATCGCCCTCCATCGAGAACACGCCGTCGGTCACAATGACGATCGGAAAACACCCTTGAACGGCTTGCAGCTTCGCTTCGAGCTCGCGCATGTCGCTGTGCTTGTAGCGTTCGCGACGCGCTTTGCTCGCCAGACGAACGCCGTCGATGATCGACGCGTGATTGAGCTCGTCCGACACGATCGCCGATCCTTGGTCGCAGATCGTCGGAAAGAGACCCGTGTTGGCGTTCCAGCACGACACGTACGTCAGCGAGGCCTGCGTCCCGAGGAACTGCGCGATGCGCTCTTCGAGCTTGCGGTGCACGTCGAAGGTTCCGCAGATAAATCGCACCGACGCCGTGCCGGCGCCGTAGACGTCGAGCCCGCGTTTGCCGGCTTCGACGACCTCGGCCTGGTCGGCCAGTCCGAGATAGTTGTTGCTCGAGAGCACGATGACGTCGCCGGCCTCTTCCATGTGCACTTCGGGCGCCATCGGCGTCGTCAAGTGCCGCAGCCGCTTGTACGTGCCGGCCTTCTTGAGCGCCTCGAGGTCGGACTGGAGCTTCTCTTCAAACGTAGTGTTCATTCCACTTTGTCATCCTGCAGCGTAGCGAGCGCTAGCGAGCGGAGTCGAAGGATAAAACGATTTTGGCGGCCTCGCCCGATTTCATCAGCTCGAACGCCTTGTCGAACTGCTGGTACGGCAGCACGTGCGTGATGATCGGACGCAGATCGACGCGGCCGCTCTTGACCAGTGCCTGCGTTTGATACCACGTTTCGAACATGCGCCGGCCGTTGATGCCCAGTACGGTCAAGCCTTTGAAAATGATCCGCTCGGCGAGGTTGATGTTGATGTTGTCGCTGGGAATTCCCAGAAGCGCAGCGGTGCCGCCGTTGCGCACCATTTGCAATCCTTGATCGATCGCAACCCCGCTGCCGGACATTTCGAGCAGCACATCGACGCCGTCACCGTTAGTGAGCTCCTTGATCTCGTCGACCAAGCCGGCTTGGGTGGATAAGAAGGTCGCATCGGCGCCCAAGCGTTTGGCCAGCTCGAGCTTGGCGGGATTGAGGTCGATCGCATAGACCGACGACGCGCCGGCGGCGCGCGCGACCGGAATGGCCATCAGCCCGATCGATCCCACACCGGTGATCACGACGCTCTTGATGCTCACTCCCGCGGCCATGACCGTGTGCACGGCGTTACCGAGCGGATCGAAGATCGCCGCGTACTCGTCGGGAATCGCCGGATCGAGCTTCCACACGTTGTATTCGGGCATCGCGATGAACTCGGCGAACGACCCGTCGCGGTCGACGCCGATTATCTCGACGCGCTCGCAGATGTGCGCATTTCCGGTTCGGCACAGCACGCAGGTGAGATCGGCGATGTGACCTTCGGCCGAAACGCGATCGCCCGGGCGAACCGAACGCACCGCATCGCCGACCGCTTCGACGGTTCCCATGAACTCGTGTCCGATCACCAGCGGCGGCTTGACGCGGTTTTGCGCCCACTTATCCCAGCCGTAGATGTGCGCGTCGGTTCCGCACACGCCGGCCTTTCCGACGCGAATCAGCACGTCGGTCGGTCCGATTGCGGGAACCGGAACGTCGGTCAGTACGAAGCCCGGTCCGGGACGCGGTTTGACGAGCGCTTTCATCCTTAGGGGCATTGCCAGGCCCCGTATTAGCTTAGATGAGGCGCGTTCCTACGAATAGGAGGGTCACGGCGACCGCCGGGCGCAGCCAGCGCTGGCTCATCCGGCCGCAGAGTTTGCTGCCGACAAAGACGCCCGGCAACGAGCCGACCAGCAGCGTGACGGCGAGTGGAGCGTTGACGTCACCCATCGTCCAGCGGCCTATCGCAGCGGCCGGAATTAAGAACGCTGCAAAGGCGATGTCCGAGCCGATGAGCTCCGGAAGACCGACCAGCGGCAGCGTGAGCGAGAGCAACGGAAGAGTCACCGCACCGCTGCCGATCGACGTGAGCGTAACGACCAGACCCACGACGGCGCCGAGAACGATGATGCGTGATCGCTGGCCGCGCGTCCACGAAAACGGCGCCGCGGATTCCGGCAGCTCGCGCCGTTTAAAGAACGGCCGCGCGATGATCATCGCGGCGGCTAAGAAGAGCGCGAGTCCGATCGCATGCTTCGTCCAGCCTTCGATCAACTTGATATCGAACGCGTGACGCAACCAATAGAGCACTGCAAGTCCGACTATCGAAGCCGGAATGCCGCCCCACAATAACGCTTTGACGATTTCCGCATTGACCGTTCCTTGTTTGCGGTGCAGCCAAGCGCCATACAGCCGCGTCGGAACGCTGTAGAGCAGGTCCGTACCGACGGCAACCAACGGGTTGACGCCCACGACCTGAACGAGCAGCGGCGTCATGATGCTGCCTCCGCCAACCCCGGTGAGGCCCACGAGAATGCCGACGGCAAAGCCGACGAGGACGAGTTCGATGGTTGAGAACACGAGAGGGTGCCGTTTTTTCGGTTCGGTCCGCACCGCGCCCTGTTTTAAATCAAGCGCGTCCCTACGAACACGAGCGTCACCGCGACGGCGGGGCGCAGCCATTTCGTCTGCATCTTGCCGCACAGCTTGCTGCCGACGTAAATGCCCGGCAGCGAGCCGATCAGGAGGTTGACGACGAGCGTCAGGTTGACGTCGCCCATCGTCCAGCGGCCCGCGGCCGCGGTCGGTATCAAGAACGCAGCGTAAGCGATATCAGAGCCGACCAACTCCGAAAGTCCAACCGTGGGAAGCAATAACGCAAGCAGCGGCAACGTCACCGAGCCGCTGCCGATGGAAGTGATCGTGACGATCAGTCCGACGACGGCCCCGATCGCAATGACGTACGCACGCTGCGCCCCGTGCCACGCGAACTCGTCCCGGGAAACCACCGGCACGGTCTTGAGGAACGGCCTGATGAGCATCACCGCCGCCGCGACGAACAGCGCCACTCCGATGGCGTGACGAGTCCACGCCGTCATGAGCTTGATATCGTAATGACCGCGCAGCCAGTAGAGCAAGGCGACGCCGGCGGCGGCGGCAGGAACGCCGCCGAGAAGCAATGCGCCGGTAATCTTCCAGTTGACCGTTCCCTGACGGTTGTGAAGGTAGGCACCGTAGAGTTTGGTGGGGACGCTGTAAAGCAGGTCGCTGCCGACTGCGACGAGTGGATTGACTTTGAGTGCAAGAACGAGCAGCGGAGTCATTATTGACGCGCCGCCGACGCCGGTCAATCCGACGATCGTTCCGACAACCAGGCCGATAGCGATAAGTTCCAGGCTCATGAGTTGGCTAGGTACCTTTGCGCGCGGGGCTCAAACGACCTGGGTTAACTCCTCTTCGAAGCTCTTGACGATTCCGCGCGCGACGGCTTGCGCCATAAGGCGCAGCTCCGGGACGGCCGTCGCTTCAAAGCGCACGGCGCGCAGCGGCGGCCCAACAAACCAAAGTCCTGGAAGCGCGCGGCCCTGGTCGTCCACCGCATGAAGATCCGCGTGAACTCGCAGATCCAATCCCAACGGCGGCGGCGCGATGGTTCTGCTCGGCGCGGGACCGGTACAGTTGACGATCCAGTCGGGACGTAGCGTCACCTCTGCGCCATCGCGCAACGCAACGGTAACCTCCCCTGCGGCATATTCGGTAATGCGCCCCGAATACGGGAAAAGGCGTCCCTTATCGGCGTATCGTTGACGCACCGCGTCAACGGCTCCTGGAGCTCGGTGACGGTGCCTTTCCCAACGTCGCCGTAAATGCCGATCGAAACGAAGCCTCTCTTCGGTGGACAATCGGCGCCACAACGATTCCGATTCGGGACGAAGCGCATCGACGACGGCGCGCCAATCGTATCCTCGCGCGGCGGCTTCGCGCAAATGTGATCGTAGACTTCGCAACAGCGTACGCGCATTACTGGCGTCGAGTGCCGGAACGACCCCATACGCCTCCGTAATCTCCGCATGCGTTTGGGGAAACTGTGCGTGACGCGAGACGACGTACACGGCGCCGCTATGGCCGCTAGACTCCAAAGCGCCGAGCACGTCCAACGCAGTCAACCCGGACCCAACGATCAGCACGTCGCCCGCGACGCTGCGGTAATCGAAGCGCCATGGATCGGCGATGTAGCGGGGATGTGCCGGCACACCTCGCGGAAGGGCGGCGTCACCCGGAAGTGCGTTTCCAGTTGCAATGACCGCCGTGCGAGACTCGTACTTCTTTCCGTCTTCAGTTTCGAGAACGAAACCGCCGGCGGAGCGATGCATCGAAACGACTTTAGCCGCAACGACGTCGAAGCCGTCGCGGTCGAAAGCCAAGCGCGCCACGTCGGCCACGTAGTCGCCGTACGACTGCCGTGAAACAAAGTCGCTAGGGGCGGCGCGGCCGCCAAGCCATCGAACGAAGTGGTCCCGGTCGTCGGCAAAGATACTCATCGCGGCGGCCCGAGTATTGAGCAGATGCTCGCGGTGGCGCGTACCATAGGCGGCCCCGCGGCCCAGCGGCCCCGGCTCGAAGAGCACGAGCGAGAACGGTCCGGTAATGCGCGCGAGCTGCGCCGCCACGGCACATCCTGAGAAGCCGCCGCCCACAATGGCGGTATCGCAGCGAATCATCAAATCGCCACTCTCTGGGGACGAATTTCATCGTATCCCCCATGCGCGGGTTCGCAACGCTGTCCGAACTCGTCATAAACCAGAAAGCTGCGAAGCGGACCGGCGTAAACGTGCAAGGAAATCGCTCCGCCGCGGCCGGCCGCGACGCGATGAATGTCAAAGGGACCCGATCGTACGTCCAGATCGCCCGGACCAAGCGTCGCGCAATCTCGTGGGACGACCAAGGCGCGGCCCGGCGTTTCTTCGTTGTCCAGCCGTTCGTAGTTCTCGATCTGAAGCTGCCCACTGAGAACCGTGAGCCAGCAATGCTGACCGCCGTGATCGTGGATTGCAGAAGCAACATTCTGCGCCCAGTTGAGGAGCAAGATTTCGAAGCGGTCGTCGTAGTACGCGCAGGTGCGGGTGTAGCAGTTTGGGCGGTAGATGAGGGGTCGCTCGAACTGCGAAAACGCGGCCGCCGCCTCCGACAGAAGAACGCCCATGGCGCGTTCTCCGCGAGACTGCGGCGGCACGGTACGGAGCTCCTCGATGAGTGTAGCGAGCATGGTACCTCCTTCAAGTGTCAACATCGATCGTCGAGCTCGTTCGGCTCGGTGAATACGGCGATCTGACGCGGGATAATGAAGACTTCTTCGCCTTTGAGAAGTGCGAGATCGCGAAAGCGCTCGTGCGAGATCTCTACGTGGACCGGCGCGCCCCACTCGGTGACGCCCTCTACTTTGACGATGGGGCCGGCAGCGTTGAAGTGTTTGACCGTCGCGCGAAAGTGCCGGACGCTGGGAACTTCCCGAGACATTTCCAACGAATGCGGTCGAACGAAAACGAGGTGGTCCGTAGCGCCCTCTTGTATGTACGGTGCCCCGTCATCGACTCGCCCGTGAAACAAATTCACGTTTCCCAAGAAGTTGTACACGAACGAGGTCGCGGGGCGGTTGTAGACTTCGTCCGGCGTACCGATTTGCTCGATGCGGCCTTCGTTCATCACGGCAACGCGGTCGGCGACTTCGAGCGCCTCTTCCTGATCGTGCGTAACGAACACGCTCGTCACGTGGATTTCGTCGTGCAGGCGGCGAAGCCACCGCCGCAGCTCCAAGCGCACTTTGGCGTCCAGGGCGCCGAACGGCTCGTCGAGGAGGAGGACCTGCGGCTCTACGGCTAAGGCGCGCGCGAGCGCGACCCGTTGGCGTTGCCCGCCGGAAAGTTGCGAAGGAAAACGCGTCGCCTGATTCTCGAGTTGTATCAGCGCCAGCAGTTCGTCGACCTTCGCACGGATGGCGTGGCCGGCGGGACGCGAACTCCGCGGGCGCACGCGCAAGCCGAACGCGATATTCTCGAAGACCGTCATATGCCTAAAAAGCGCGTAATGTTGAAATACGAATCCGACGCGTCGATCGCGCGCGCTCCGATCGCTCATGTCTTGCCCTTCGAACGCAATCGTACCGGAATCTGCGAACTCGAGTCCGGCAATGATCCGCAAAAGCGTGGTTTTTCCCGATCCCGACGGCCCAAGAAGCGCCACCAACTCTCCGGAACCAATGCGCATGTCGACGCTCTGCAGCGCCACAAAGTCTCCAAACGACTTGACGACGTTTCGCACCGTAATGCTCACGACGGTTCCTGGCCCCTTTTCCATTCCACGATGCTCTTGACGAGCAACGTTACGAGCGCGAGCATGGCCAGGAGCGATGCGACGGCAAAAGCCGGAACGAACTGATAGTCGTCGTACAGAATCGCAATGTGCAGCGGCATGGTGTTCGTGAGCCCGCGGACGTGACCCGACACGACCGAGACGGCCCCGAACTCTCCCATCGCACGCGCGTTGCAGAGAATGACGCCGTAAATCAACGCCCAACGCACGTTGGGAAGAGTTACGCGGAAGAACGTTTGCCAGCCGTTCGCCCCCAGCGTGATCGCCGCTTCTTCTTCCTCAGTTCCCTGCGCTTGCATCGTCGGCAAGACTTCGCGCGCGACAAATGGGAAGGTCACGAATATCGTTGCCAGCACTATCCCGGGCACCGCGAAGATAATCTGAATGTGATGCGCCGCTAGCCAAGGTCCCAGAAACCCTTGCGCACCGAACAGCAGCACGTAAATGAGGCCGGCGACGACCGGTGAGACGGAAAACGGCAAATCGATGAGGGTTACGAGCAGACTCTTGCCCGCAAATTGAAACTTGCCGATCGCCCACGCGGCGGCTAGACCGAAAATGACGTTGAGCGGTACCGCAATCGCCGCCGCCAGGAGCGTCAGGCGAATTGCCGATATCGTGTCCGGGTCGGCGAAAGTGCGAAAGTACGCGGCAAATCCCTCGGCCAACGCGGTCGCGAACACCACTACGAGCGGCAAGAAGAGAAAGAGGAGGAGAAACGCCAGCGCGATTCCGATCAAAAGAGAACGGACGGCGCTGGACTCAGTCGTCGCCCGGGATATGGGAAGCCGCCCTGCAGTCGCGATCACGCTGCCTCGGCGCCGGCTCTCAGCGCGCTCCAACGCTGCAACAGATTGATGGCCAGCAAAAGCAGAAATGAGGCGACGAGCATCGCGACTGCGATCGCCGTAGCGCCGGCGTAATCGTACTGCTCGAGTTTCGTTACGATGAGCAGCGGAGTAATTTCGGTTCTCATCGGCATGTTTCCAGCGATGAAAATCACGGAGCCGTATTCGCCGATCCCGCGCGCAAAAGCAAGCGCGAAGCCGGTAAGCGCCGCGGGTAACATCGCGGGCAGCAAAACGCGGGAGAACACTTTCCAGCGGTCCGCTCCAAGGCTAGCCGCCGCCTCTTCGAGTTCGGGATCGAGATCCTCGAGCACCGGTTGAACGGTCCGCACCACGAACGGCAATCCGATGAACGTTAGCGCGATCACGATTCCGAGCGGCGTAAAGGCCGCATGGATTCCCATGGCCGCCAGCGGCTTTCCGAGCCAGCCGTTAGGAGCGTAGAGCGTCGTGAGCGCGATGCCTGCGATCGCGGTGGGCAGCGCAAACGGCAAATCCACCATAGAATCAAAAAGACGCTTGAGAGGAAACGAGTAGCGAACGAGCACCCAGGCGACGAGAACCCCGAAGGCGAGATTAATTACCGCTGCGACCATCGACGCGCCAAACGTGATCTCATACGATGCCAACGCGCGCCGAGCCGTAACGACGTGCCAAAACTGATGCCATCCCAGCGTCGACGATTTGACGAACGTTGCCGAAAGAGGGATGAGGACGATCAGCGAAAGGTAGAGTACGGTAAAGCCGAGCGCCAGACCGAAGCCCGGCACCACGCTACGCTGTTTCACTGGCCCGGTTGGTAAATTTGGTCGAAGATCGCGCCGTCGGCGAAGAAGGCCTTCTGAGCTTTCTGCCAGCCGCCGAAGACCTTGTCGATCGTTACGAGCTTGATGTGAGGGAAGACGTTTGCATACTTCTTTGCAACCGCCGCAAGCCGGGGGCGATAATAGTGCTTGGCGATGATCTCCTGCCCTTGGGGCGAGTACAGGTATTGCAGGTAGGCTTGCGCGACCGAGCGCGTCCCTTTGGAATCGACGATTTTGTCGACGAGCGCGACCGGCGGCTCTGCCAAGATGCTCTGCGACGGCGCCACGATTTCGAACTTGCCTTTGCCGAGTTGGTTTACGGCCAAAAACGCATCGCTCTCCCAGGCGATTTCCACGTCGCCGAGACCCCGTTCCACAAAGGTCGTTGTGGAACCACGGGCGCCAGAATCTAAAACGGGAACGTTCTTATACAGTTTCGCGACGAAATCGCGCGCCGACGTTTGGCTGCCGCCCGGTCGACTCAGCGCGTACGCCCAAGCCGCCAAGAAGTTCCAGCGAGCCCCTCCTGAGGTTTTCGGATTCGGCGTAATCACCGAAACGCCGGGACGTACGAGATCGTCCCAATCTTTGACGTGCTTGGGGTTACCCTGCCGAACGAGAAAGACGATCGTTGACGTATACGGCGTGCTGTTGTCGGGCAGGCGCGACTGCCAGTTGGCCGGCAGCAGCCCCGCCTTTTGCGAGATTGCATCGATGTCGTACGCCAGCGCTAAGGTCACGATGTCGGCTTGCAATCCGTCGATGACGGCACGGGCTTGTTTGCCGGAGCCGCCGTTGGATTGCTGGACCGTGACGGTCTGGCCGGTCTTCTTCTTCCAGTAGGCCGCGAACGCGGCGTTGTACTCCTCGTAGAGTTCGCGCGTCGGATCGTACGACACGTTGAGAATGGTTGCGCCGGCCGCGCGCACCGGCTGCAAGGAGCCGAGGCTCGCTGCCAGCAGCGCCGCAGCCGTGAGAAAAGCGAATCTCTTCATCTTAAAAATCGTACTCCAGCATGGCGCGGTTGTATTTGAAGAGCGGCTGGCCGCCAAGGAACGTCGCTCCCGAAGTCAAGCCGGTGGGACAATACGAACCCGCCGCACCGCAATACGTATTGCTGTACGAACGCTGCGCGTATCGATAACGGAACTGCAGGCCGTGATAGGGTCCCGTCTTCGATACGGGCATGAAGCGATAGGTGCCGTCGAGGTTCCACTCGTTGGTGGTTTGACCGACGAGGGTGTTTCCGTAATTGTACCAGGCGTCGCCGGCGATGAAGATGCCGCGGCCGTTCTGCGACGTATACGTTGCAGCGATCCTATACGACTGTACGCCTGCACGCCGGTCGGGTTCGCCTTGCGAGATCGACGTCGTGAAGACTGGGTTAGTCGCGTAGTTGTCGGTGTAGGGACTCGCCCAGCCGCCGTACGCGACGGTCGTTAGGCCGTTGGGATTGGTGAAGCACTGACCGGAGTTGAGGGGCAAGAAGTAGCCGAGGGTGTTGCCCGGCTGAGGCGGAGACTGCTGCGTCGGCGTTTTGATTTGGAACGTCGAGTTGCTGCACGAGAAGCCTTTGGGAAGAACGACGTTATCGTACTTCCATGGAACGCCGTCGTAGCTCGCGGCGATCACGACCGTCTTGGTGACGTTGAAGCCGAGCTGCGCGCCGAACATCGAACTGGCGATCTTTCCAACGTACGAAGCGCCGGTGTTGCTCTCCCAGCCGCCCTGCAGGGCGACGTATGGTTTCCAGCGATTCTCTTGCAGCGTGTACTTGGCATCTCCCCAATAGATGTTGACGATATCGTTGACGCTCCATAGGTAACCGTTGGCGGAGTAATCGCCGCCCTTCGGGGCGTAGCCTATCCGGCCGTAGTAGAACCCGTCCGTGTTGATTCCGCCGCCGCCGGGATTAGCGATGTTGCTTGCGAGGCCCGTGCCGCCGGCCGGATAACCCGTGATGAGGGTTTGGCTGACGAACGTCGAGCTGTTCCGCGGCTCGAACTGCAGCATACGAGCAAACTCGTAGGTCCACGGCCCGGGCGTGTATGCGAAATCGCCGCCTTGAAATGCCGCCGGTTTGAGACGCGTGTCGACCGGCGAGGCCCACGGCGAGTTGAAGAGTTGGTCGCCGACTTTTGCGTAGACGTTGTGGGCGCTGTAGCCGAGATAGCCCTCGTAGAACGTGTTGAGAATGAAGCCCGGAACCGTGTCGTCGGGATTCGTGTTCGGCGGTTTTTCAGTGACGCACGTACGCCCCTTGGCGTGAAGGAGCGCCGTCGAGCACGTGTCGTCGAACGGATTGGCGTACAAGTACGTGCCGCCGATGAAAAAGCCGCCGCCGGCAAAATGGTAGTCGGCGTGCAGATCGATCGCGTTATTGAACGTCGCCTGATTGACCGCGTTCGAGTTGTATTTGGCTCCCGGCGAATAGTTGAACTGAACGCCCGGGTTGTTCGAGGCGTTCTGCCGGGTGAAGTAATACGCGCGGTAAAAGCCGCTGATCGTCAAGGGATTGGGTGTGGGAGTGGCAGACGCGGCCGCCTGAGCGATCGCGGCAGGCCCCGGCGTGGCGAGCGCCAATAAAATGCTAGCAAAAGTCAACATTCCAAAAATGTTAACTAAAGTTATTAAATAAAGCAAGAGCCCCTCTACGAAGAGGGGCTCCTTCTTTTGGTTGCGGCTTCTAGAAGGCTAGAAGTCGTATTCCAACTGGGCGCGGTTGTACTTGAAGAGCGGCAGGCCACCGAGGTAACCGCTGCCGATCGTGGCTCCCACGGGACAGCTGGTGCCCTGGTCGCCGCAGATCGTGTTGGTCTGCGAGCGCTGAGCGTACCGGTAGCGCAGCATCAGGCCGTGGTAGAGGCCCTTACCTACCGGGTTGAGCTTGTAACTGCCGTCGAGGTTCCACTCGTTGGTGTTTTGGCCAACCAGCGCGTTGCCGTAGTTGTACCACGCGTCGCTGGCGATGAAGACGGCCCGCTTGTTCGTCGTGGTGAACGTCGCGGCGACTTTCCACGAGGTACCCGGGGCGCGGCGGTCCGCCATGCCTTGCGAGATCTGCGTCGTGAAGATCGGATCCGTCGCGTAGCTATCGGTGTACGGGCTCGCCCATCCGCCGTAGTACACGCTGGTCGTGCCGTTTGTGTTGGTGAAGCACTGGCCGGCGTTGCTCGGCAAGAAGTACGGCAGCGTGTGAACGACGATGCCGGTGTGCGTGTTGGACTTGAACTGGAAGTTCGAGTTGCTGCACTCCCAGTTGATCGACGAGAGATAGGCCGTCGAAACCGTGTCGGTCTGCCACGGAACGTAGTCGAATCCGCCGGTGATGAGCAGGTTCTTCGTCGGGTTCACACCGGCTTGGATGCCCATGAGCTGGCTGTTGATCTTACCGATCACCGACTGTCCGGCGTTGTTTTCCCAGCCGCCTTGAAGCGCGATGTACGGCTTGAGCTCGTTTTGGTTCAACGTGTAGCGGCCGTCCCCCCAGAACATGCTGACGATGTCGTGCACGCCCCAGAAGTAGCCGTTGACGCTGTAGTTCGATTCCTTTGGCGCGAGCCCGGCGTGGAAGAACGTGAAGCCCGAGGTGCCGATGCCGTTACACGCGGCGCCTTTGCAGTTGCCGAGGAAGATATTCGAAGCTAAACCCGGCGAACCGGCCGGAAAGCTGGTGAGCAACGTTTGGTTCGTGAAGTTGTTGCTCGTGCGATTTTGGAAACCGAAGAAGTTGCCGGTTTCAATCGTCAAACCGTTGTCGAAGTGATGCGCGATGTTCAAGCCTTGGTAGTAGGCGGCTTTCACGCGCGAGTCCGAGGTCGGCGTCCACGGCTGATTGAACGAAATATCGCCGCCGATGGCATCCCAACCCTTATCCTTGTAGCCGACGTACGTCTCCGGGAACGTATCGAGGCCGAAGCCCGGCAACGTGTCGTCGGGATTGGTGTTCGGCGGGGACTGCGATACGCAGGGCTTGCCTTTTGCATGCGAAGCCGCGGTATTGCACGGGCCGGCAAACGGCTGCGCGACGAGGTACGAGCCGCCGACGTACCAACCGGTAAAGGGCAGCTGATAGTCGGCGTGCAGAAGAACGGCGTTGTTCAGGCTGGCCTGGTTGACGCCGTTGCTGACGTACTTGGCACCGGGCGAGAAGTTGAACTGCGTGCCCGGATTGTTCGTCGCGTTTTGCCGCGTGAAGTAGTACGAGCGGAAGTATCCGCGTACCGATAGCGGATTCGGCGTCGGCGTGGGGGTGGGCTCGGTGTCGGTCTGAGCGACCACGGTCTTCGCGGCTGGTGTTGCCTTTGTTTCCGCCAGCGCGAACGACGTGCTCGTCAGAACGATCGCCACAGCTACCCATGCGCCGCGAACGAAAGTCGATAACACGATAAAAAAGTCTCCTTTAAACGAAACTGGTTCGAGTTTCCTCGAACCAGTTTAGCCTTTGGCGATTAAGCTCGGTTTAACGAGGGCTTAAACGACCTAACGGGTCCCTCCCGGCTTACGCTAGTGGTTTGACCGCGGCTTGCCGACCACGACGCCGCTGGTCGTGAAGGTCAACGTCACCTTGAGCGTCGCCTTATTAGCGCCCGTGAACGTGACCAGGCAGGCGCCGGCGGCCCCCTTGGAGGTGGCCTTCACGGTGTACTTGCCCTTCTTGGCCGCTTTGCCGGAGGCCGGCGACAGCGCGTACGTCGCGCTGGCGGTCTTGGGGCAGTTGTTCGTGAACCCCGAGACGGCCTTAAACGCGTACTTGAAATTCGTAAAGCCCTTCTGCGTCACCGTAAAGGTCGCACTGTAGCCGGCGGTCGCCGGCGCAGTGCTATAGAGGTCGATCTCGGGCTTGCCCCCGACCTTATTGCCCTTATAGGCGATCGGGGCGGCGGCGTTGGGAGCCAGGGAAACGCCCGGCATCGCGGGGCCTCCCGGGTTCACCGACGGCGTCATTTGGCTCGAGCCGGAACATCCTGAAAGAACGAGTACCGAGGCCACTGATAAAGCAACGGCGCCACCAATGAACTTCTTCAACACTTATAAGCCCTCCGAGTGGGTGACAGTCTTTCCCTTGCTTGCAGCATAACTCCTGGGCGTCCAAGAACCGTCCACCCCAGTACAAGCAAGCGGGAAAGCGTGCAAGCGAGACTTCGAACGCTAGCCGAAGCGGCCGGTGATGTAGTCTTCGGTTCGTTTGTCGCGGGGTTTAGTAAAGATCGACGCCGTCGTGTCGCTTTCGACCAAATCTCCCAGTAAGAAGAACGCGGTGTAATCGCTCATGCGCGCCGCCTGCTGCATCGAGTGCGTCACGATGACGACCGTAAACTCTTTCTTGAGCGTTTCGATGAGGTCTTCGATTTTGCTGGTGGCGATCGGATCGAGCGCCGAAGCCGGCTCGTCCATCAGAATCACTTCCGGATCGACGGCAAGACAGCGCGCGATGCACAAACGCTGCTGTTGTCCGCCGGAGAGATCGAGCGCCGAACGTTCGAGACGATCCTTGACTTCGTCCCACAACGCGGCGCGGCGCAGACTGCGTTCGCAGATCTCCATCAAGCGTTTCTGATCGCGCTCGCCGTGAATGCGCGGACCGTACACGACGTTTTCGAAAATCGGTTTGGGAAACGGGTTGGGCCGTTGAAACACCATGCCGATCCGGTGACGAACGGTAACCGGGTCGACGTCGGGTGCGTAGATGTCTTGACCGTCGAGCTTCACGCTGCCGGTAACGCGAGCTCCCGGCGTGAGATCGTGCATGCGATTGAGCGCGCGAATGAACGTCGACTTACCGCATCCGGACGGGCCGATCAACGCCGTCACGCGGTTTTCGCGCATGCGCAACGACGCGTTTTTGATCGCGTGAAAGCTTCCGTAATGAATGTCGAGCGAGTCGACGTTGAGCTTAGCCTCCATCGAAACGTTCGGAAGCTCCTGAGCGGAGGTCATGCGCACGAGTATTCTTCCACGCCCCTAAGGGGGCCCGCGACGTATTAACGATATATTAAGACTCGGCGCACGCGACGTCAGGGCGCGCCGCGTCGACGAACCATTCCCGTGCATCCCGCAAGGTCATACCGCGGCAATACTCTTCCAAGAAGGCCAAAATCTGCGCTCGCATCAGCGCTTCGGCCTCGGCATGATCCCGGAAGGGCGCCATCATGTCGCCAGCCTAACACCATCACGTTAGGTTGCGCTTATGGATTGCCAAACGGCTCTTAAGCTTCGCGCTTGATCCGCATGATCGGCAAGCGAATCGTAAACGCGGTTCCGCGTCCGAGCATCGATTCGGCCGAAATCGCACCGCCGTGCGCGTCGACGATGCCTTTGACGATCGCCAGACCGAGCCCGGCTCCGCCGCTTTCACGCGTGCGGGATCGATCGACCACGTAAAACCGCTCGAAGATGTGCGGGAGATCGCGGTACGGAATGCCTTCGCCGGTATCGCGGACGCGAACGAAGGCATCGCTTCCGTGCGCGTCGAGCTCGATTTTTACGCGGCCGCCCGCGTTGGTGTGGCGCAGCGCGTTGTCGACGAGATTCACGAACACTTGCGACAGCCGGGCGGGATCGGCTTCGACGCGAACCGGCCGCAAGGTCACGAGCTCGAGCGAGATGCCTTTGTTTGCAGCTTGCGGTTCGAACGACGAAAGGATCGGGCTTACGACCTCTTCGAGATCGATTTCGCGCAGCTCGAGCTTGAGCTGGCCCGACTCCGCGCGCGCTTGTTCGAGCAGTTGACCCACGAGCGCCGTGAGCCGGTCGACTTGCCCGAGCGCTTGCGGTAAAAACAGGTCGCGCGCCTCTTCGTCGGGCGCCTCCAGTACCGTCTCGAGCATGAGCTTGATCGACGACAACGGCGTACGCAGCTCGTGCGAAACGTTGGAGAGAAACTCTTTACGAGCCCGATCGAGCCGCACGAGCGCGGTTTGATCGTCGGCGAAGACGACGACGCGCTGCGGCGTGGGCGTTTGCTCCTCGCCGACGACCGGATACACCGATACGCGAAAGACGCGCTGTCCTTGCGTACCGGTGAGCATCAGCGGCGCGACCGAACCTTCGCCCGCGAGCGCGTCGGCGATGCGGCTTTCCAGCTCGACGTTTTGAATCGCTTCGATGACGTGCGCGCCGACCGCGCGGTTGACGTCGAAGCCGAAGATCGTTGCCGCTGCCGGATTGGCGAAATCGACGTGACGGCGCCGGTCGACGATAATGACGCCGATCGGCAGCGCGCGCACCAAGCGGACGAAAGGCGTATCCGAGGGCATCGGCGCGTGCACCGGCGGTGCCGGCAGCTCTGCCGCGGGGCGTGAAGCCGCGGGCGGCATCAACGCGCGTCCGAGTAGAACGCCCGCAACGATACCGAGCGCTGCGGTCACTGCCGGCAACGCCCAGGCATACTCGGTCATCTCGGCAAGCGGCCTACGCTTTGAACATATACCCGCGGCTGCGCACGGTCAGAATGTGCCGCGGTGTCCGCGAGTCTTCTTCTATTTTTTCGCGCAGCCAGCGAATGTGCACGCTGACCGTTTGCTGCTCGCCCTCAAAGTCGTAGCCCCAAACCTTATCGAGCAACGTTTGGCGCGTCACGACGCGCCCGTTATTCTCCATCAGCACTCGCAAGAGCGCGAACTCCTTGGGCGCCAAGGACACTTCCTTACCGCGAACGGTCAGTTGCTGACGCGAAGGATCGAGCGTGATCTCCCCGAGCGCTATCGCTTCGTCGTGTCCGGATTGAATCGGCGCGGGCCGGCGCAAACGCGCTTTCACGCGCGCCAGGAACTCGTGCAGCGCGAACGGCTTGGTGACGTAATCGTCGGCCCCGAGCTCGAGCGCGAGAACCTTGTCGATCTCCTGATCTTTCGCGGTAAGCATGATGATCGGCACGGAGCTGAACTTGCGAATTTCTTTGCACGCTTCGATGCCGTCGAGCACCGGAAGCATGATGTCGAGCACCACCAAGTCGGGCTGCTCGCGCTGCGCCATAGCGATCGCGCTGCGGCCGTCACTTGCCGTCACGACGGCGTATCCGCTGCGCTCGAGATTGAATCGCAGGGTCTGCAGAATGGCCGACTCGTCGTCGACGACCAGGATTTTCTTATTGAAATCCGGGCTTTTGACGAACGCGCCCCGCGTCGACTTCATCTCCAACTGTCCGTTCATACGATTTTGCTATAGCGCTGTAATCCAGCGCTCCGTCTCCCTCTGAGGAGCGAAGAGTGTAAAGTTGGTACGCCAGCGCGGTTGCGGGCATTGGGTAGCTCGTAGCCTTTGCCGTATCGAGCGCCGCCGCGATGTCTTTGCGCAGCAGATCGAGCGCAAAGCCGCCGTCGAAGGTGCCGGCCAGCCAGGTCTTCGGCAGCCACCGCTCCAGCACATAGTTGGAAGCGGTTGCCGACGCAAGAACTTTGCACACGGCGTCCAAATCGGCGCCCGCCCGCTGCGCGAAGACCAGACCTTCGACATTCGCGATCATCGTATTGGCGATAATGATCTGGTTAACGAGCTTGACTGTTTCTCCCATTCCAACGGGTCCGAGGTGGTGCGGCGTCCCCATCGCCTTGAGGATCGGTTCGACGTGCGCGAAGTCGCCGGGTGATGCGCCGACCATGATGGCGAGCGTTCCGTCGGCGGCGCGCACCGGTCCGCCGCTCACCGGCGCGTCGACGAACCGCAGGCCGCGCTCGGCGAGCCGGCTCGAAAACGTACGCGACGCAACCGGGGAAATGGTCGACATGTCGATCGCCGTGGCGCCCGGCTGCGCGCCGGCCGCAAACCCCCGCTCGCCGAAAAGTACCTCTTCGACCTGCGGCGCGTCGGGTACGCAGATGACGACCGTATCGCTCGCCGATGCAACCGCGGCCGGATCGGCCGCTTCGATGACGCCGTCGCCGCGGAGGCGGTCGAGGGCTTCGCGACGGCGATGAGCCGACGCGGTGACCGCAAAGCCGGCCCGTCGCAAGGTTCGCGCCATGGGTTCGCCCATGGCGCCTAATCCGACAAACCCGACACGTCGATCCACCTGCCGCCCAATTGGCGAGAGGCGGTGTGGAACCTCCGCCGAAGGCGTTTCGAGCTATGAGTACCGCTACGACCGTCCCCGTTATGCGCCCGTCGTTCGACGACATGAATCTGTCCACCGGGAAGCGCACCCGCCTGCACCGCTTGATGTACGAGCACGGCCCCGCCAACGGCACGCTGATGATGCTGCCGATCGATCAGGGCCTCGAACACGGCCCGATCGACTTCTTCGATAATCCCGATTCGATCGACCCCGATTGGATCTACCGGCTGGCGGTCGAGGGCAACTTCTCGGGCATCGCGCTGCATATCGGATTAGCGGAGAAGTACCAGAGGCGGTACGCCGGCAAAGTGCCGCTGCTGCTCAAGATCAACGGAAAAACCAATATTCCGTCCGACGACGACGCGTTTAGTCCGCTGACGTCGTCGGTCGAGGACGCCGTGCGCCTGGGCGCCGATGCCGTCGGCTATACGCTCTACGTCGGAAGCCCGGCGCAAGAGCTCGACATCGCGCAATGCAACGAAGTGCGCCAGCAGTGCGACCGTTTCGGCATGCCGCTGGTGATTTGGGCCTATCCGCGCGGCGCGGCGGTCAAAGCCAAGGGTGGAATCGACTCGCTGTACGCCGTGGATTACTCCGCGCGCGTCGCCTGCGAGATCGGCGCCGACATCGTCAAACTCAACGAGCCCGTGTGGAAGGCCGACGACGCCGCGAAGCTGCCCAAACCGTACAACACGCTGGAGTTCAGCGACGTCGACGGCTTACGCAAAGTCGTCAAGTCCGCGGGCCGCACGCTCGTGCTCGTGTCGGGCGGAAGCAAGATGGGCGACGATGCGACGATTCACAAGGCGCGCATCGCAATGGAAGCCGGATGCGTCGGACTCATCTTCGGACGCAACATGTGGCAGCGCAAATGGGACGACGCGGTCTCGATGGCGTCGCGCATGCACGATTTGATGAAGGGATACGGCCAATAACGCACATCGAGGAGCGCGTAAACGCAGCGCTCGATAAGGTCCGTCCCGGCATTGCGGCCGACGGCGGTGAAGTCTGGCTCATTAAAGTCGAAGGGGGAGTCGCCTACGTGCAGATGCTCGGCGCGTGCGGTGGCTGCCCGGCCTCCACGATGACGCTCAAAGGCGCGATCGAAACGATCGTACGAGCCGACGTTCCTGAGATTACCGAAGTACTCGAGATCTAAAGTGAGTCAGTGACTCCCTGCGCACTTCGCGCAGTACCAGCTAACGGCGCCTTCGTGCGTGTGGGGAACCATATGATCGCGGGTGCCGCGGCGTCCGCACGAGGCGCAGGCGTACGTCTGTCCGATCGGGACGCCGGTCTCGGTCGCTTCGTGGCGTTTGGCAAGGTAGAAAATGAGGTAGATCGCGACACCTATGGCGATTGGCGCATACGCGAAGAACTGATCGAACGCGCTCCCTGAAATCATGCTGGTTCTTTCGAGGGTATGAACGACGCAACCCTGCGCGAGGCGCTCGTCTCGCAGCTTCGGCGAAACGGCGCGGTGCGTACCGAGCCGGTCGCCGCCGCCATCCGCTCGGTGCCGCGACACCGCTTCGTGCCGGGCATGTCGATGAGCCAAGCCTATGCCGACCACGCGGTTGCCATCAAAACGCTCGACGACGAAGTGGTCTCCTCAATCTCGCAGCCCGGCATGATCGCGCAGATGCTCGAGCTGCTCGTGCCGCGCCGCGGCGACGCCGTCTTGGAAGTCGGCACGGGCAGCGGCTACAACGCCGCGCTGTTGGCCGAGCTCGTCGGCCGAAGCGGCAGCATCACGACGCTCGAGCTTGATGCCGACCTAGCCGAACGCGCCGGCGCGATACTCGACGAGCTGGGCTACGGCAACGTTACCGTCGTTGCCGCCGACGCATCGTCGTATCCGCTCCAGCCCCAGCATTACGACGGCGTCGCGATCACGGCACGCAGCGACGACATTGCGGCGGCGTGGTGGCGGACGCTGCGCGACGGAGGGCGCATGGTGATACCCCTGCGTTTGGAGAGCGCTGGGGAGTATGCGGTAGGATTCGAACGGCGCGGCGACGCGCTGCACAGCATCGGCGCGCATCCATGCGCCTTCATCGCCATTCGCGGAGAGGCCGGCACCGCTGCCGAGGGCGACGTTTTCTATCGCGATCCCGAACGCGACGCTAAGGTTTGCGTGCGCCGCGTCAGCGAAGTGCTGGCCGTTCGGCGCGAAGATGCGACGCCGGAATTGCTCGACCGAGCCGACGTCGTCATCGCACGGCCGGTTTCGATCTTCGCTGTGACGTTTGCCTAGGAGACCCGGTTACTAAAAAGTTCTGATTTTCGTCAATCCGAGGCGCCGAGGCAACGAAGGAGTGGCGGAAATCAGGACTTTTTGAAGTAGTCTGCGTTGATTGCCGTGTACTTGTTGTACTGCTCGGGCAAGTCCGAGTCGGCGTAAATCGCCTCGACGGGACAGGCGGAGACACAGGCTCCGCAGTCGATGCAGACTTCCGGATCGATGTAGAGCATATCGTCTTCATCTTTGCCGTGAATGCAGTCGACGGGACACACGTCCACGCACGACTTATCCTTGGTTCCAATACACGGTTCGGTGATGACATAAGCCATGGGCAACCTCTACAACGAGCTACGGAGTGACGCCTGCACGTCTCCGCGCCGCCCCCCGAGTGCGTTTTAGACGGCGGGCCGGCCGCGGATCGCGCGTATGAGCCAGAGTAGCACGACCGCACCGATGAGCGCGCAGACCATACTCGCTATATTGAATCCCGTCACGCCCACGTGCCCGAACAGACTATAGAGGAAGCCGCCGACGAACGCACCGATGATGCCCACGATAATGTCCCCGATGATGCCCCCCGGGCCCTCGCCCGGCACGATCCACCGGGCTACCAAGCCCACGATGAGTCCGAAGACGATCCACGCAAGAATACCCATGTCATCCTCCTATCCAAAGGGAGATACCCACAATGAAACGTTTGGCAGCCGCAATGGCCCTGCTCGTCCTCCTGGGCGCCCTGCCCGCACCTGCGGCGGCGCCCGCGGAAATCACGGTCAGCGGAAACGGAACCGTTACGCTTCCGCCCGACCTGGCGACCGTGGACGCGACCGTTGAAACCAATGCCGAGAGCATCAACGACGCCATCTCCGAAAACAACGCGCGGTACGAGCGCGTGGTTGCGGCACTAGGCCGCGCGGGAATCGCGCGTACCGACGTTACGCTCTCGAACTACAACGTCAACTACAATCCCAAACCCAAGTTCGTGCGGCCCAACGACGAACAGCGTTACGGCTACACGGTCAATCGCTCGTTTAGCGTGAAAGTGCACCGCATCGCAATGGCCGGACAAGCCATCGACGCTTGCACGTCAAACGGCGCGACCGCCGTTAACGACGTCGGCTTCACCATCGCCAATCCGGTGCCGGCACGCGATCGCGCCATTTCCCTGGCCGTTGCCAACGCCCGCGAGGTAGCCCTGAAAATCGCCGGCGCGGCGGGACTGCGTATCGCCGGCATTAAGAGCATGGATTACGGCGGCGGACCGATCGAGCCGCAAACGATCGTGATGGCGCGAGCCATGCCGGCGCCCGCCCCAACCCCGCCGACCGAGCTCGATCAGTCGAACGTCAGCGTGACCGTCAACGTCAACGTCGTCTTCCTGGCCGTGCCGTAGGACGCGCGTTCCGAAACTTCCAAGCCGCCCCCGGGGTAGAGTTGGTACGACTATGAGCGCAAAGACTTGTGAAAGCTGCGGGCAACGGCCCGCTACGACGTTTGAGGGCGCGCGCGGAATCTGTGCCGGCTGCGCGCAACGCCACGCGCTGACGAGCGCACTTCCGTTTTTCGGGGCGGCAATCGCCGCCGCCGGTCTCATCGCCGGCAGCGCGCTGCTGGCCGAACGCATGCAGCGTCAAAACGAGGGCGGAAACACGCCGCTCGACGAGCTGAGCAAGCGTTTGCGCGGCGGTACGCCGACCTTGGCGAACTATTCGCGCGATCTCACCGAACTGGCGCGCAACGGAAAACTCGATCCCGTCATCGGGCGCGATGAAGAAATCGATCGCGTCGTCTCCATTCTCGCGCGCCGCAGCAAGAACAATCCGGTTCTCGTCGGCGAACCGGGCGTCGGCAAGACGGCCGTGGTCGAAGGACTCGCGCAGCGAATCGTGGCCGGGAAGTGTCCGGTCGCCTTGCGCAACAAGCGGGTGCTGGCGCTCTCGCTCGGCCCGCTGGTCGCCGGCACGAAGTATCGCGGTGAGTTCGAAGGCCGTGTCAAACGCATCGTCGACGAAGTCAAACGTGCGACGCGCGACGTGATTCTGTTTATCGACGAGCTGCACACGCTCGTCGGCGCCGGAGCCGCCGAAGGCGCGCTCGATTTGAGCTCGATGATCAAGCCGGAACTCGCGCGCGGCGATCTGCAGTGTATCGGGGCCACGACGTTCGACGAGTACCGCAAGTACGTCGAGTCCGATGCCGCGCTCGAACGGCGCTTCCAACCCGTAATGGTCGAGGAGCCCACCATCGAACAAACGATGGAAATTTTGCGGGGATTGCGCGATGGTTACGCGCGCCATCACCGTGTCACGATTACCGAGGAGGCGATCGAGGCCGCCGCCCAGTTGTCGGCGCGCTACATCGCGGACCGGTTCTTGCCCGACAAGGCGATCGACCTCATGGACGAAGCCGCTGCATCGGTTGCGCTGCAAAACAAAGGCGCCGTCGAGTTCCCCGCGGTCACCGCCGATCACGTGGCGGGGGTCGTCACGCGCTGGACAGGAATCCCGCAGGCTTCGTTGAGCGAATCGCAGGCCAACGCACTGCTCGATTTGGAACGCGTGCTTGCCAAGCGCGTCGTCGGACAGGAACGCGCCATCGCGTCGGTCAGCGACGCGATTCGCCGCGCTCGCGCGGGGTTGCACGACCCGCGCAAGCCCTTGGGAAGCTTTCTGTTCAAGGGTCCCAGCGGCGTCGGAAAAACGGAACTGGCCAAAGCGCTCGCCGAGGCGCTGTTTGGCAGCGAGGCGGCCCTCGTTCGGGTCGACCTATCGGAGTTCACCGAAGCCCATTCCGCTTCGCGTTTGCTCGGCGCGCCCCCGGGATACGCCGGCCACGACGAGCCCGGACAGCTGACCGAACCGGTGCGCCGCCGTCCGTATTGCGTCGTGCTGTTCGACGAGCTGGAGAAAGCGCACCCCGACGTTGCGGCCATCCTTCTGCAGATCCTCGACGACGGACGAGTAACCGACGCGAAGGGACGCACCATCGATTTTCGCCACACGCTCATCATTCTCACCACGAATCTCGAGGACGACGAGGTCTCGTTCTCGCTGCGTCCGGAGCTGCTCAACCGCATCGACGACGTGGTGTCGTTCGCCGAGCTGCGCTTGCCGCAGATCGAAGCGATCGTTACGATTCACGTCGACGCCCTCGCGAGCCGGCTCGGCGCGCGTAACGTGACGTTACGATTGAGCGACGAAGCGAAAAGCTACTTAGCTCGCGTTTCGATGGCAGCCGGAAGCGGTGCGCGCTACGTCGCGCGTACCGTCTCGCACTACGTCTCGACGCCGCTCTCCACGTCGATATTGCGAGGCGAGCTGCGCGAAGGCGGCTGCGCCGACGTCACGCTCGACGGCGACGAACTCCGAGTAAAGGCGGCCTGAACCGCGCGTCAGAACGTCTAGGGGATGCCCCGGACCTTCCATCTGCTGAGCGCGTGCTCGCTCATCGCGCTGAGTGCGTGCAACGCTGCGTCGACCTTTTCACCGCCCAACGCGCGGTCCGCCGCATTTTCCTACGGGCCGGCGGCGGCGACCGCTTCGAGCCGTCTCAAGCACGTCGTCATCATCATTCAGGAAAATCGCAGCTTCGATAATCTCTTCCACGGATTCAAAGGCGCCACGTACGCGACATTCGGTAAAACCAGCACCGCCGGCAAGGTGCCGCTGCACGCGATCTCGCTAAGCGGTGTCGACGTCGCGCACCATTGGAACGACGCCATGACGTCGTGGGATCATGGGGCGATGGACGGCTTCGATAAGTTGCTGCTGGCCAACGGCCAAAAGGCGAGCGCCTATCCGTACGCGTACGTCGCGCCGAAATACATCGCGCCGTACTGGACCATGGCATCGCGATACGTCCTTGCGGACCACATGTTCCCGACGATGTTCGGTCCCAGTTTTACGGGACACCTCGATCTGATCGCCGGTACGACCAACCTCAATCCCTCGAGCGCGGAAGTCGACAACCCCAGCGCGTCACCGTGGGGCTGCGACGCTCCGTCGGGAACGTTTACCTACGTGCTCAACGTTGCGCGGGTCATATCGCGCGGGCCGTTTCCATGTTTCACGCAGTTTCACACATTAGCCGACGTGCTGGACGACGCGCACGTTTCGTGGCGCTATTACGCGCCGCCCGTGAGCTCGCCCAACGGCGGCATTTGGTCGGAGTTTGACGCCATCCACAACGTGCGCTACGGAAGCGATTGGAAGAACGTCATCTCACCGCAAACCCGGGTCATCACCGACGCGCAGAGCGGAAATCTACCCTCGGTGGCGTGGGTCGTTCCCGACGCGGTCGATTCCGACCACGAGAGCCAAAACGACAATGGCGGACCGTCTTGGGTGGCGGCCGTCGTGAACGCGATCGGTCGAAGCCGCGACTGGAAGTCGACCGCAATCGTCGTCGTTTGGGACGACTGGGGCGGATGGTACGACAGCGTGCCGCCGCCGCAGCGCGACTTTCGCGGACTCGGCATACGCGTGCCCTGCATCGTCATTTCGCCGTACGCAAAGGCGCATTACGTGTCGCACACGGTGTACGAGTTTGGAAGCATCGTCCGGCTCGTAAAAGAAGTCTTCGGTTTGTCGCCGTTGGGAACGCGCGGCGCAGGCTACACCGATACGCGCGCCGCCAGCATGTTGGACAGCTTCAACTTCAACCGAAAACCGCGCCCGTTCCACGTGATTCCCGCAACGCAGCCGGCGTCGTTCTTCCTCCGTCAGGCGCCGTCATATCAACTGCCTGACGAAGAGTAACCGTCAGAGGCTCGTAGCCGGTGAAAGCGCCAGCGCCTGCGGGTTGACGATGCCGTTGTTGATCGTCAGCCACGAAACGCCACCGTACGGCGGCGCGTACATCGTTACCGAGTTGTTGCCGTAATTGGCGACGAATAAGTTGCCGGTCGCATCGATCGCAAGCGCGATCGGCTGGCTTTGACCGCCTTTGATCGTCGTCGGAGCCCCGCCGTAGGGCGCGGCATACTCCGTTACCGAGTTGGCGCCTTGGTTTGGAACGAACAAATTCGCGACGGCGTTGACCGCGATCGCGCCTTGCTCGCTGACGCCGTTGGTGATCCACGCCGCGGGCACGCTGCTTTGCGCCAACGGCGCAGTGTATTCGAGCACCGCGTTGGGCGTGCTGTTGAGATTCGAGACGAAGAGGTTGCCGTGCTGGTCGAGCGCGACCGAGTTGGGGCCGTTGAGCCCGTTGGAAACCGTCGTTGGGGCGGTCACGTACGGCGGCCCGTACACGGTAACGGTATTGGCGGCGGAGTTTGCGACGTAGAGAGCGCCATTGGCGTCGATGGCCAGGCTCACCGGATCGTCGATGCCGGTCGAGATGGTCGCCGACGGACCGCCCGTGTACGGCGCGACGTACTCGGTTACCGTGTTGCTGCCGTTGCCGTTTGCGACGAAGAGATCGTTACGCGCGTCGACTTCCAACGCTTGCGGATGATTGACGCCGACGGCGATGGTCGTCGGTAAGCCGGTGTAGGGCGGTGCGTACTCGACGACGCTGCTGGGTTCGCTTGCGATGAAGAGATCGCCGTTGGCGTCGAAGACGAGGCCTTGCGGATTAACTAAACCGTTGGTCAGCACGAGAATCGGCGCGTTCTGCGTTCCCGCATAGAGCGTCACGGTGTTCGCGCTGGAGTTCGCGACGGCTAGCAGCTGCTTGACGTCGGCGGTCACGGAATCGGTGCAAACGGCGCCGGCTTGCGCGCAGGGGTTCGGTCCGGGTCCCGCCTGCGTCACCGCCAAATGGAACGCCGCGGTTGCCGTGGGGTTGGCCCCACCGGAATACGCAATCGTAAAAAGGTTTGGTTGCGAGGGCAGCGGCGGCGTTACCGTAAACGCGAGTTGTCCCCCGGCCGGCGCAACGTTATAGTTCATCGGCGGCCCACCGACGATGGCGTTTTGATTGGCGTCGAGCATCTCGAAGACGAACTGATGTTTTCCAGCGCCGTAGACGTCGATATTGCCCGACGCGTTCTGCACGGCCATGGCCGACGCCGGAACGAGCGCGAGGTCCGTGGGCGTCGTTCCGACCGCCAGATTGACGGCATTATTCGCTCCAGGCACGACCGTGAACGCGACCGTTTGCGCGGGTCCGATCGCGCTGAGCGGCGATGCATTCGCATTGTTGTAGAGCGTTATGCTCGCGGTGTACGTTCCCGCACCAAGTCCCAGCGCGGCTTGGCAGACCGAACCGGTCGCAGCCGCGACGCACGACGTAGAACTCGCCGACAGATTGATCGTCGCATTGGCCGGCGTCGGGCCGCTCACGTTGAAGCTCAACGCTTGAACCGGCGTGGAACTCGAGAGCGGTGCGGCGCTCAACGGCATCGGTATAGGCGTCGAGATGGCGGACGCGACCGGAGGCAGGACGCCGTTTCGCGCGGGCGACGGCGCGTTCGGAAGCGTCCAGGGTAAGTGCACCTTCACGACCGTGGCACCGCCGGGAACGCCGGGTACCGTCATCGCGCCGTTCCCCGGAAGCGAAGAGAACATCTGGCCCGCGCCTCCACAGCCCGCGAGCAGCGTGGCGGTGAGTACGAGCGCTAAGCGTTTGTTCAACGGAGCAGTTTCAAGACGTGGTCGCGCATGTCGGTCGCCGAGAGCTCGCCGACGACGACGTCGCGCACGACGCCGCTGCGGTCGATGAAGACGTGCACGGGCAAACCGTTGACGTCGTATTGATTGCGCAACGTTCCGTCGTCGACGACGGCCGGGTACGCAAGCTTGTGATCCGAGCGAAACTGCTCGGCCTTACGAGCGTTTTCCAAAACGTCGACGCCGACGACTTGCAAGCCGCGGGGCCCATATTGTTTCTGTAATGCATTGAGCGTGGGCGCCTCTTCGTTGCACGGCGGGCACCAGCTTGCAAAGAAGTTTAAATAGACCGCTTTCCCGTGGAGCGAGGCAAGCGACAGGGTTCCCGAAGGCACGGCCGGTTCGCTCCAGGCGGGGGCGGGCCGCCCCACGTGCGCGACGCTCGGGGGCGCGGATTGGCTCGAAGCGCCGTGCGCCGTCGAGGCGCACCCCGTCAAGAGGGCCGCCGCTGCCAATGTCGTGAGGCCGGCTCGTAACATCACACGTCCTTGTTTAGCCGTAACTGGGGAAGGCCACTGCCTGAAGATCCCTTCGCATCTGCTCCATCAATTCGTCAACGCTGCCGAAGCGCGCTTGGTCGCGCACGAAACGCAGTTCCCGCAACGCGACCTCGCGCCCGTAGATGGTTCCGTGAAAATCGCGCAGCCACGCTTCGACCGTCCGCTGCTTTCCGTCGAACTGCGGGTTGGTTCCGATCGAGACGAGCGCCGCGTAATCGCGTCCGTCGTAGCGCGCCACCGCCGAATACACGCCGTCCTTGGGCAACAACTTCGCCGGCGGACGAAGGTTTGCAGTAGGGAACCCCAGCGCGTGCCCGCGTCCCGCTCCGATTTCAACCGTACCTCGGATGCCGTACCCGGTGCCCTCCAGGAGGCGATCGGCGATGCCGAGTTCGCCCGCGGCGACGAGCCCGCGAATTCGCGTGCTCGAGATGCGCCCGTCGTCGTCGACTACGTTGGGCACCGAAACGAAGCCCACGTTGCGACGGCGAAAGTATTCTTCCATCAGGAGCGTGTCGCCGGCGCGCTTGTGACCGAAACGGAATGTCGAGCCCACCGCTACCGCGCGCGCGCCCAACTCGTCGACGAGCACGTCGAGAAAGGCCTGCGGCGAAAGGTGCGAGACGCGCTCGTCGAAGCGAATCCAAAAACATTCTTCAAAACCCGCCTCGCCGAACAACGCGATGCGTTCTTCGGGCGTGCATAAGAGCGGCGGCTCGTTTCCCGGACGCAACACCGACGACGGATGATTTGCAAACGTCAGGACGCCGCTGCGCCATCCCGGCTTGCGCGTGCGCAGCGTCTGTCGCGCGATCTCGCGGTGTCCCCGATGAAACCCGTCGAAGAAACCGATTGCCAGCGCGAGCGGCCGCTCTCCGCTGCGCGAAAGCTGATGGAGCACTTCCATCACACGAATACCTTGCGCGGAGCCAGCAGCGCCCCGTGCGCTTCGCCCACGCCGACGAGCGTTCGCGACTCGTCGCGAACGAAGACGTGGCGAGCCGCCGCACCGTCCGGGAGCGGGACGACGCGTCCGGCGCGAAAATCGGCGGAGCCCCGCAGATCGAGAACGATCGTCGGAAACGGAATGATGTGTTCGGGCGCGATCAAGGCGCGCTGCGGTTCGGCGGCGATCTCTTCCAGGGTGCGCGCTTCGTAGAGCACGAACGGACCCGATGCTTCGCGCACCAGCGAGCTCATGTGCGCCGGAACGCCCATCGCCTCACCGATGTCGTGGCAGAGCGTTCGGACGTACGTTCCTTCGCCGCAGGCAACGCGCAGGCGCGCGGTGGCGGGTTCTTCGGTACCGAGCACGGTGACGGCGTAAACGGTCGCTTGCCGAGGGCGACGCTCGACGGTTGCGCCTTGACGAGCCAGTTCGTAGAGACGCTTCCCCTCGTGATGCACGGCCGAAAACATCGGCGGGATCTGCTCGATTTTGCCGACGAATCGCGGCAACACGGCCTCGAGGCGCTTGCGCCAATCGCTCGGCACGTTCGCCGCCTCGAGCGTTTCGCCCAGCGCGTCCTGCGTTGTCGTCGAGCGCCCGAACGTTAGCGTACACGCGTACATCTTACGCTGGTCGGTGAGCATGGGTATCAAACGTGTGGCTTTGCCGACCGCAATCGGGAGAACGCCGGCCGCCTGCGGATCGAGCGTGCCGAGATGTCCGACGGCGATCTTACGATCGCGCGCGTAAATTCCGTACATTCGGCGCAGCCGTGCGACGACGTGCGCCGAGGTCGGGCCCGCGGACTTAAAGACGTTGACGAAACCGAGCATCGGCGCGTTCCGCCGCTATCCGAGCCGCAACTCGCGCCGCAGCGCCCCGACGATGCCGATGGCCGCTCCGGCACCGAGCAGCGCCGCACCGGCAACGCCGATTGCGAGAACCTTCAGCACGCTCCAGATTAAGAACAGCACGCCGCTGGCCGACATCACCGCGTAACCCACGCGCAAGAATTTCGCCGACGGAAAGCGCGTGGTCAAAAACCACGCGCCGGCCGCACCAAATACCGTCAGAAAAATGCCGGCTAGTATCGTCGCCGTCACAACCCTTCGGCGGTCAGCGCCGCATCGACGTCTGCGATTCCCTGCTGCAGCGTTCCGCGACACGTTAGGCCCGACGCGCGGAAGTGGCCGCCGCCTCCTAGACGCGCGGCTGCGGCCTGCACGTTCACGCGGCCGCTCGATCGCAGGCTCACGCGAATCTCGCCGTCGATCGCTTTAAAGAGTGCGGCGACTTCGACGCCTTCTTGCCCGCGCAGCACGTTGACCACGTCCTCGGTATCCTCACCGTCGGCGCCCGTCTGTTCCAGCATCGCGTCGTCGACGTACGAGTAACAATAGCGTCCGTCGTGACCGAACTGCATCGCATCGACGATGCGGCCGAGGAGCCGCGTTGCGGCAACGCGTTTCTTGAGGAATACCTCTTCGGTGATCTCTTCTTTGTTCGCTCCGGCCCGCATGAGCTCGGCCGCCAGCTCCAGCGCGTCGGGGGTCGCGTTGGAGTGCATGAATCCGCCCGTATCGGTCATGATCGTCGTAAGGATGCACGTCGCGATATCGCGATCCATCGGAACGTCGAGAGCCCGAAGGAGGTGCATCACGACCGTGCCGGTCGAACACTCTTTTTCCAGCACGTAGTTGAGCTTACCGAACATCGAGTTTCCGAGATGGTGGTCGATGTCGAGCATGTTCTCGCGCTGCATCGCCGGCAAGAACTCACCGGCTCGCTTGTAGTCGCTCATATCGCAAAAAACGTAGAGCGTATCGGGCGGCAAGTCGGCCGGCAGCTCGCGTGCGACGAGCTCGCTATCCGGAAGGAAGCGCAAATTCCTCGGCACGGGATCTTGCTGGAAGTACGCAACGCGTTTGCCGATTTTCTTGAGCACCAGCCCGAGCGCGAGTCCCGCGCCCAGCGTGTCGCCGTCCGGCTTCACGTGACTCACCATCACGAACGCCGGACGCGCGCGCAGCTCGTCGACGACCTGCTGCGTAGTGGAGGCGTTGGCTGTGCTTTCGATCATTGGTGCGCCTCGGCGTCCTCGCGCAGCGTCTTCGCCAATGCGATGGCGCGTTCCGCGGAACGATCTTCAACGAAGTTCAATTCGGGCGTGTGGCGTAAGTCGATCTTGCGGCCCAGCTCGCCGCGCAGAAACCCGCTCGCGTGCGTAAGCGCGTCGAGCGACTTGCGCGCCGCGTTGCGGTCGCCGATCACGGAGACGAACACCTTGCAATGCCGCAAATCGTCGGTCACCTCGGCGCGCGTCACCGTGACGAACGCGAGCCGCGGATCCTGCAGCTCCTGCGAAATCAGCGTCCCGAGTATCCGCTGAATTTCGTGATCGATCTTCGCCAATCTCTGCTGCTTCATTTTAAAGGCGCTCCGGCCCAGCCTCCGCGCCCCCCACGCTTCGCGCGGGGGCCCCCAACCATGGGGCGCAAAAACACACTGGCTGGCAACGATTCCCCTAGGGCGCCCCAAACAAACTCGGGTAGCGCTGCAGCGGTTCCGCGGGACCACGTCGACGCTGTCATGCTCTAACCAGTTCCGGAGCGACGTGCTCCATGGCGTAGGCCTCGATGACGTCGCCTTCTTTGAGGTCTTGGAAGCGCGCGATTTGGATGCCGCACTCGAAGCCCTCGGCGACCTCGCGAACGTCGTCCTTGAAGCGGCGCAGGCTTTCGACCTCGCCGTCGAAGACGACCGCCGCATCGCGAATCACGCGCGCCTTGGCGTTGCGCGTGATCTTTCCGCTCGTGATGTAGCAACCGACGATCGTGCCGACCTTGCTGACCTTGAAGACTTGACGCACTTCCGCGCGACCGAGCGTGACTTCGCGCTCGATGGGCGCGAGCATGCCGCGCATCGCCTTTTTGAGATCTTCTTCGATTTCGTAGATGACCTGATAGAACCGCAGATCGACGCCTTCGTTCTCGGAGAGACGCCGCGCCGTTTCGTCGGGCCGGATGTTGAAGCCGATGAGTACGGCGTTGGACGCACTGGCCAGATTGACGTCGTTGGGCGAGATCGCACCCACGCCGCCGTGAATGACGCGAATGTCCACGTCGTCGTTGCTGAGCGATTCCATGCGCGCGCGCAACGCTTCGAGCGAACCTTGCCCGTCGGCTTTGAGGATGAGGTTGAGCGTCTTGCGGCCTTCGACCGGCATCGACATGAACGTCTCGAGCGAAACGCGCTGCGAACCCGTCGCGGAAATACGCACGTCGCGGCGCCGCGTCGCGCGCTTCTCGGCGGTTTCGCGAGCGACGCGGTCGTCGCTGACGACCGTCATCGTGTCCCCCGCCGACGGAACGTCGGAAAGACCCATGATCTCGACGGGAATCGACGGACCCGCCTTCTTGACTTGCTTGCCTTTGTCGTCGATGAGCGCTCGAACTTTGCCGTAGGTGCCGCCCACCACGACGATGTCGCCGACGCGCAGCGTGCCGTTCTGCACGAGTACCGTGGCAACGGCGCCGCGCCCACGGTGGAGCGCCGATTCGATGACCACTCCGGTCGCGCGGCGATTCTTGTTCGCGCGCAGCTCCCGAATGTCGGCTTCGAGCAGCACGGTATCGAGCAAATGGTCGATACCTTCGCCGCTCCTGGCCGACACCGGAACCATTTCGATGTTCCCGCCCCAATCGACCGGCTGCAGACCCTGTTCGACGAGTTGCTGCTTGACGCGGTCGGGTTGCGCGTTGTCTTTGTCGATCTTGTTGATCGCGACGACGATCGGAACGTTCGCGGCCTTGACGTGCGCGATCGCTTCCTTCGTTTGCGGCATGACGCCGTCGTCGGCGGCGACCACGAGGATCGCGACGTCGGTGACTTTCGCACCGCGCGCGCGCATCGCGGTAAACGCTTCGTGACCCGGCGTATCGACGAAGGTGATCTTACGATCGTTGCGCTCGACGGTGTACGCGCCGATCTTCTGCGTGATGCCGCCCGCTTCGCCGGCGGCCACGTTCGCGACACGAATCTTGTCGAGCAGCGACGTCTTACCGTGATCGACGTGACCGAGCACCGTAACGACGGGCGGACGCGCCGTCATCATCTCGGGCTTGTCTTCCTCTTGCTCGACCGTGACTTCTTCGCCGGCCTCTTTGACGACCGCGTTGAAACCGAATTTCTTGGCGACTTGCGTGGCAACGTCGCTCGAGATGTTTTGGTTGATCGTCGCCATCGTGCCCATCTTGATGAGCTCGGTAATGACGTCTTTAACCGGAACGATCATCGACGTCGCGAGCTCTTGCACGGTGAGCAGGTCGGGAATCTCGATGGTCTCGAGCGCCCGCGGCGGCGCGGCCGGCGCGGCGTGTTCGCCCTTCTTCTTACGGTGGCGCTCTTTTTCGAGCAGCAGTTCTTTTTCGCGATCCTTTTTCGCCGCCGCCTTGTCTTCGTGCGTGCGTACGTGGCCGCCGGGGCGGCCGCCGGTCGACGGGGCGGGCGCATCGGTTGCCGCAACGCCGGGATGGGGCGCAATCGGACGCGCGCCGGGAGCCAGCGGCCGGAACGGACCGTTGCCGGCATGGCGACGGCCGGGTGCGACCGCCGGAGGCTGTGCCGGACGCAGCGGGCCGGCCGGAGCTTTGCCGCCCTGTCCGGGCATGGCTTGCCCGGGGCGCGGAGCGACGCCGGGACGGCCGGGCAATCCGGTTCGCGGACCGGGCGAAGCGGAAGCCGTGGTGGTCGGCGGCGGGGGCTGACGCCGGGCAATACTGGACTGGCCGGCCGGAACCGGACGTAACTGCGGAATCGGCACCTCGGGTGCGGCAGGCTTCGGCGGAGCACGTCGCGGCGCAGGCGGCGCGGCAATGGCGGCCTCCGGAGGCGCGATCGAAACGGCAGCCTGTTCGGGAATCGGAGCGGCCGCCGGCGTCGCGGCCGGGCGCGCTGGCCGGGCTGCGGGCGTTCCGGTCACGGGACGAAGCCGGGGAATCGGCGCTTCAGGTGCGGCCGGCTTACGCGCGGGCGCCTTCTTAGCGGGCGGATGCGGGGCTTCGACCGGAGGCTCGGCAACGGCGGCTTTGGCCGGCGCCTTCTTCGCGCCGGCAGTGGGTTTGAGTAAAACGCTGCGAACCAGATCGGCGATCTGGTCCGGGACGACACTAAGCTGATTCTTGGCTTCGAAGATGCCGCCAAGACGCTGATTGAAGAGCTCGATAAGCTCTTTTGACGTGAGGTTCAGCTCTTTGGCGAGCTCGAAGATCCGTACTTTTGCCGTAGCCAGTTTTCTCCACAGCGCGCAGTGCGCACCGAGGGCTCCATCAAGTGGTGGGCGGAGCCCCCAACTTGACGGAAGTTGGCCCCGCTAAAGGATCAATTGAGGGTCCTCATGCTAGAGGACATGATTTCTACGCATCATTTTTCATAGTTTTCGAACTACTTATTAAACCATATTCCGCGGCCGCCGTTGCAAGCCCCGGGTACCGTTTGTTTTTGGCAACCGCCGCGAAGCACCGCTCCGAGCAGAGGTACGCTCCCCTACCCGGTTGCTTGTGCCGCCCCGGCGGATCGGGCTTCCAGCCGTCCCGCCCCCGAACGAAACGAGTTTGGTCGCGCTGGGGCAGCCGCTTGCGGCAACCCGCGCACTGCCGGATTGGGGCCCCCATTAGGCTTCGTCGGTGGTGAGCCGTTCGCGGCGGAACTCCTCGAGTTTGCGGATGAGCTCCGGATCGATGTCGACGTCGAGCGCCGAAACCGGTTCGGCCGTCTCTTCGCCCGGCGTTTCGGCCATGCGTTCCGCGCGCTCGGCCATGTAGCGCTCGCGCGCTTCGGCCGATTCGGTCTCGCTGGTGATGTCGAGACGCCATCCGGTCAACCGCGCTGCTAAGCGAACGTTTTGACCGTCGCGGCCGATCGCCAGCGACAACTGATAATCGGGAACGATTACCAATGCGACGCCGTCGTCTTCAAACAACTCGACGCCGATGACCTTGGCGGGCTGCAGCGCTTGCATGATGAAGTTCGACGGATCGGACTCGTAGCGAATGATGTCGACCTTCTCCCCGCGCAGGTTGTCGGTAACGTTGGCGATGCGGCTCGACTTCGGTCCGAGACACGCGCCGAGCGGATCGACTTCGGGGCGATTGCTCTTCACCGCAACCTTCGAGCGGCTGCCCGCGTCGCGCGCGATTGCCATGATTTCCACGGTACCGTCGGCGATCTCCGGAACTTCGAGCTCCAGCAAGCGCTGCACGAGCCCCTCGGCCGAGCGTGACAGAATGACTTGCGGTCCCTTCGGCGATTTCTTGACGTCGAGAACGTACGCGCGAATGAAGTCGTTGATCCGGTACGACTCTCCGGGAACTTGCTCGTCGAGGTACATCACGGCTTCGTCGCGGCCTTCGAGCGTGATGTACATGTTGCGCTGCTCGTACCGCTGCACCGTTCCGGTGACCAGATCGTTGAGCTTACGCACGTACTTGTTGTACACGGTGTCGCGCTCGGCCTCACGGATCCGCTGCACGATGACTTGCTTGGCCGTCTGCGCGGCGATGCGGCCGAAATCTTTGGGCGTGACCTCTTCGTCGTAGAAATCCCCGACTTGATACGGCGCCTTCGCCTTTTTTACCGCGATCTCGAGTTTTGGATCGGCGACCTCCTCGACGACGGTGCGGCGGTGGTAGACGCGATAGGCGCCGGTCTGACGATCGACCATGACGATCGCGTTGGACTCGGTGCCGAAGTGCCGTTTGTACGCCGTTAACAGTGCCGCTTCGAGCGCCTCGAGCAGCATCTCGAACGAGATGTTGCGCTCTTTGGCGATCGAGTGGAGAACGTCGATGAGTTTCTCGTCAGTTGCCGTGTCTGTTGCCATGTGCTTTCCGTTCGCGTTTATCGCGCTGTAAGTCGGCGCGAGGATCGTATTCCAAGTTGGCCGATTTGATGGTGGTTAGCGGCAGGGGAAGTTCGCCGCCCTCGGTTTCGAGAATCACCGCGTCGCCGCGCACGCCGCGCAACGTACCGCGATGCGTCTTCCCGCCGTTGACGGTAAGCGTCGTAACGACGCGCACGCGATTTCCTCGAAAACGCTCGTAGTCGCCCGGACGCACCAGCGGGCGCTCCAATCCGGCCGATTCGACCTCCAGCGTGTACGGGTCGTCGAACGTCTCGAGTTGGGCGTTGATGCGCGAGGCGACGCTTTCGCAAAGCTTCACGTCGACGCCGCCGGGACGATCGACCGTCACGCGCAGCTCGGTAGTACGGCGCGCCGTACGCGCGTGGTGCGCGACGATCTCTACGCCGTCGAACGCCGCATCGTGCGCGATCGCATCGAGTTCGCGCTCAAAAGCCAGCTGCAAATCGCTTGCCAAAGATCTCCCCTACAACAACGAAGCGCGGGACCTGCCCACGCTCCTTGTAATGACCGACACTAAGGATACAGAAAATAGCGACGGGCCGCAACCCCACGTGGACGCGACCCCTCGCTCTGCTTTACGTATTTTGCGATTTTGCGCACCGCCGGTTGTTCGTCCGGCTCCGTGGGCGCGCTGCAGGCGCCCGTTACTCGGCGCGACTATCGCGGGCTCTCTGGCCCGGTGGATCTTGCGGTTCCAACCGCCCTCCTTCGTTTTTGACGAAGATGCCGTTATCGGCACAATTGAATTCTAGTGCGACGTAAGTCGGAGTTCAAGCGGGAATGCAGGAGGGTCATGGCGACGAAGCGGGGGACCCAGCGTACGGCTCGAGCAGACGGCCTTCGCACGCCTCGGTAACGATGCCGTCGACCACCGGCGGCAGGTAACCGCGGCCCGCGGCGCCGCCTACCGACATCGACATCCCGTTAGCCGGCCCGATATCCGTCGGGTGAAGCGTCCCGGCGCCCGCAAGCTGCGGCGTCGCGTTCACCGGATACCGAACGAGCCAGCCGGTGCAGGTGGTGGTGACGCCGGTTCGATGCGCGTCGGTCACCCACATCACGACGCGCTCGTTTCCCCGGTCGGAACGGTAGATGAACTTCGTCCTGGCCAGCACGTCGGCGGGTGGCGTCGGCTCGACGTGCAGGCTGAGGTTCGGGCGGTATTGCTTGGTCGTCGGATTGACCGGATTGTTGGGCAGCAGCGCGCGCAGCTTTGCGTTGAGGTTTCCAAGCCCGGATTTCGGTGACGGCGTCGGTCCCGGCGTCGGCGTCGGGAGCACGCGAATCGGACGCGCCGGCGCGGCCTGCGCCTTGGGTCCCTTCCCCGCCTGCGGCCCTGGAGAACCCTGACCCTTGGGGCCCGGACTCGGCGCGGTCCCCTGGGCCTTCGCCGGAGCGTTGGTGGGACTCGGGCTCGGCACGCCGGGCGACGCGGTCGGAGCCGCGCTAGCGTGGACCGCGATCGCGGCCGCCGTCGGGGCGGCACTGGGCACGGCCGGACCTGGTGTCGCCGGGCGCGCGCTCGGAGACGCCGTCGGCGCCGGCGGTTTCGGCGAAGCCCGCGCGGTCGCCGCCGCAGTCGGCGCCGGCGACGGAGCCGCCGTAGCGAGGGGCTTTATGGCAACCGCGATCGGCGCGACGGTCGGCACGCTCACCGGCGCGGCGGGCTGCTCGTTTTGCGGCCGCACTTCATAGACGTTTTGCGTCGGTTGCGGATTGGGTTGCGGCGTCTGCTGCGGAATCGGACGCGGATTGGGCGGCGCGCTCGGCGCGACGCGCGCCAGCTCGTGACGGTTCTGCGGCAACCGCTGCGCTTGCGGCTGCACGAGCGGTGCGTGACGAATCGGCGCAATCACCGGCGCGTGCGGAACGGGCGGTGCCGGCTGCGGAGCGGCCGGAGCGTTCGCAATGGTAACGGGAGCGCGCCGTTCGATCGTCACGATTTCGCCCGTCGTCGTTTCGGTCGCGCCTTCTTCTGAAGAACTCGTGAGAACGGAAAAGAAGAGCAATGCGAAGAGCGCGTGCAACAGCAGCGATACCAGACTGCTTGCGGCCAGACGCTCCGGGTAGCGCCGGTCGCGGGGATCGCGCTCCCAACTCATGCGACGCCTTAACTGCGCTTAAGGCAGCGCAGGAGCCTGCAAGCGCTATGCTGACATAGTTTTCGGTAATGGAACCGGTTCTTCAAAAACGCACCAAAATCGTCGCCACCATCGGGCCGGCCTCGCGCGATCCGGAGATCATGCGATCGCTGTTCGTCTCGGGTGCCAACGTGCTTCGCCTCAACTTCTCGCACGGCACACCCGACGAGCACGCCGAGGTCATCGCGAACGCCCGCGCAATCTCCGACGAACTCGGCATTCATACGGCGGTTCTGCAAGATCTGCCGGGTCCCAAGGTGCGCACCGGGGCGTTTGCGGACGGAATCGGGTCCGTGGTGCTCGAGCGCGGCGCGCGCTTTGAGGTCACTACCGAAGAACTGCCCGGAACTGCCGAGCGCGTCAGCACGAGCTACCGCGACTTGCCCGCCGACGTGGCAATCGGGCACCGCCTCTTCTTGCAGGACGGACAGATCACGCTGCGCATCGTCGACAAGAGCGCCACGCTGATTTCCACCGTCGTCGAGTTCGGCGGCGAGCTGCGCGGCAAACAAGGCATCAGCTATCCCGACGGCACGCTCAACCTCCCGTCGGTCACACCGCGCGATCTCGAATTCTTGGCATTCGGTCTCGACCACGGTGTCGATTACGTCGCGGTGTCGTTCGTGCGATCGGCCGAAGACGTGGAGCGGGTCAAGACGTTTATCAGCGAACGCGGCAAACGCGTTCCGGTCATTGCCAAGATCGAGAAGCACGAAGCGCTCGCGGATCTCGATCGCATCGTCGCGGCGGCCGACGGCATCATGGTAGCACGCGGCGATCTCGGCACCGAAGTGCCGATCGAGACGGTGCCGATCATTCAAAAGCGTTTGATCGCGCAGTGCAACCGCGCCAGCAAGCCGGTCGTTACCGCGACGCAGATGCTCGAATCGATGATTGGTTCGCCGCGTCCTACGCGCGCGGAAGCTACCGACGTCGCCAACGCGATCCTCGATGGCACCGACGCCGTCATGCTCTCGGGGGAGACCGCGCGCGGACAATATCCGACGGAAACCGTGCGAATGATGGCCGAGATCGCGCGTGAAGTCGAGAAAGAGTATCCGCATCGCGCGCTGCGCGACCGAAGGCTCGAAAACATGGCACCGACGATTGCGATGTCTATCGCCGAAGCCGCTACTCAGTCCAGCGACGAACTGAACATTCCGTATATCGTTACGGGCACGACCACCGGCAATACCGCGCATCACATCGCTGCATTCCGGCCGCACGCGCGCATCATCGCGCTCACGCCCGACAAGGCGGTCGCGCGACGGCTCTCGCTGTTGTGGGGGACGGAGTCGCTGCTCATCGACACCTACGCGTCGATCGACGTGCTGCTCTACATGACCGAACGCCAAATGGTACAGGCGGGTCTGGTGAACTCCGGCGACTCCATCGCGTTTACCACCGGCATGCCGGTCGGCGCCGGCGGCACCAACGTCTTAAAGATCCACCAAATCCCGTGAAAAGGCGCTCCGCCTCCGGCTGCGCGCCCCCCACTTCGTGGGGCCCCCGGGCCATGGGGCGCTTGAACGTACTGGTCCGCACGACATTCCCCTAGGGCGCCCCAAACCTACATTTCGGCGCGGGCCTTGTCGCAGCGGGACTACGCCGAGCTCTGCGGGACTACGTCGAGCTTAGCCGGCGCGCGATGCGAGCAGGGCTCTCGCGTGTTGGAGGGCGGCGTCGTGTGTTTCGCCGGACAGCATGCGCGCTAGTTCTTCTTCGCGTTGCGAGGGTGCGGCGATCTCGCGAACCGAGATCGTCGTCTCGTTTTTCGTTTCGCTCTTTTCTAATACGTAATGACGATCGGCCCAGGTTGCGAGCTGCGCCAAATGGGTGACGCAGACTACTTGCCCGTCTTCGGCAAGCCGTCCGATCCGCGCGCCTACGGCCGTTGCGGTCGCACCGCCGATGCCGGCATCGATTTCGTCGAATACGAGCGCGTTTGCTTCGCCGCGAGCGCCGGCGAGCGCGACGACGAGAGCCAGCAATACGCGCGATAGCTCGCCGCCCGAAGCAACGCGCGACAGCGGCCGCGCCGGTTCACCGGCGTTTGCCGCAAACAGAAACTCGACGCGTTCGCCCCCGGCGGCTCCGATGGCATCGAGTGTCGTAAACTCGGCGTCGAACCGTCCCGAGGCGAGGGCAATATCGGCAAACTCGCCCGCGACGCACTTCACCAGCGTGCTCGACGCTTTCTTGCGCGTTGCGGTCAACGCCGCCGCACGCGCCTGAAGTTCCGCACGCGCCGCCGCATTGCGCCTCTCCAGCTCGGCGAGCCTTCGATCGCGTCCTTCGTACTCGTCGGCGACGACGCGCGCATCGTGCGCGTACGCCTGCACCGCATCGAGCGTTCCGCCGTATTTTCGCTTGAGCCGGTCGAGCACGTCGAGTCGCGCGTTGATCGTCTCGAGCTCGCCGGGATCGAACTCCGTCGCTTCGAGCGAGCCCGCGATGGTTGCAGCCAGATCGACCGCGTCGCTCTGCAGGGCCGCCGCGCGGTCCGCCGATTCGCGCAGTTCTTCTCCGACGTCGCGGATGCCCGAAAGCGCCGCCGATGCGCTGCCCAAGCCGGCAATCGCGCCGGCTTCCTCATGAGCCAGCGATTCGTGCGCGGCGCGCAGCGCCGTAGCGACGCGCTCGACGTTGTCGAGATAGTGACGCCGCTCTTCGAGGCGCGCGTCCTCGCCGGGCTGCACTCGCGACTCGTCGATCTCGCGCAGCGCAAACGCGGCGTCTTCGTAGCGCGCCTGCGCCGTGCGATCGTCGCGCTTGGCCGCGTCGAGCGCGCGCGCAAGCTCGGCGGCCTCGGAAAACGCCCGCGCGACGGTTTCGCGCCGTTCGAGCGCTTGCGCTCCCGCAAAGCGGTCGAGCAGCTCTAGATGATAGGCCGGTGAAAGCAGCCGTTGAGCTTCGTGCTGACCCACGATTTCGGCGATGCCGTTGGCAAGCTCGCGGGCGTAGCCGGCGGTCGACGGACGACCGTTGACGCGCACCGCCGAGCGACCGCCGTCGCTCATCTCGCGAGCGATGGTGCACTCCTCGCCCGGATCGACGCCGAAACCGTCGGCTTCGAGGCGCCGCGTAAGCTCGGGCGACGGCTCGAACGCGAGCGTCACCGCCGCGCGGGACGCGCCGCGGCGCACGACGTCAGCGCCCGCGCGCGCTCCCAACACGAAGGTGAGCGCGCCCAGCAGCATCGTCTTGCCCGAGCCGGTTTCGCCGGTAAAAATGGTCGCACCGGAAGCAAAGTCGATCCCGGCGCGCGCGATTAGCCCGTAGTTTTCGATCTCTAGTCGCCGCAGCATCAGCGGAGTACGTTACCGACGAGGACCTTTGATGGAAACACCCCACAGCATCTTGCCTTCGAGCCGCTCGAAGAAGTGCAGCGGCGTGGTGCGTGCAAAACGCACGGTCTTGGGATGTCGCCGTACGGTAACGCACGATCCGGGCTCGATGTCGCACAACACGTCGCCGTCGCACTCTAAATGCGCCTTGGCAATTTCCGAATCGCAGCTAATCTCGATTCGCGACGACGCCGGCACGATGAGCGGGCGCGAAAAGAGCGTGTGCGGCAACAACGGTACGACGCCGAACGCGTCAACGCTCGGCGCGATGAGCGACCCTCCGGCCGAAAGGAAGTACGCCGTCGATCCGGTCGGCGTCGCGACGCAGATGCCGTCGGCGGGGATGAGCGTAAACTCTTCATCGTCGAACCGCAGCCCGAAGGGCACAAGCCGCGAAAACTCGCCTTTGCGGACGACGACGTCGTTGAGCGCGAAGAAACGCCGGCCTTCGTACTCGGCCTCCAGGGCGCTGCGCTCGTCGATGTAGAGCCCGCGATCGATGAGTTTGGGGAGTTCGGCCACATCGAGATCGTCCTGGTCGATCTCCGTCAAAAATCCAAGGCGCCCCGTGTTGATGCCCAGGAGCGGAACGTCGCCCTCGATGGCGATCCGCGCCGCACGCAGCAGCGTGCCGTCGCCGCCGACGGTGATCAGCAGCGCCGACTCTTCGGGAGGCGTTCCATCGCTGTCGATCTTCAGCACGTCGCGCTGGCCGAGGCAGAGCGTCACCCCGAACCCTTGCGATCGAAACTCGGCGGCAACGCGTGCCGCGATCGAGCGTGCCGATTCGCGTTCCACGTCCACGTAGAGCGCGATGGTTTTCCTAGCGATGGCGAGCGTTGCAGTCATCGAGCCGGTAGTTCGTCAAGGACCGCGTCGATTCGTGCGTCGTCGATCGAATCGGCGCCGCGACGGAGCTCGGCCAGAAACTCTCGGTTGCCGGCCGGCCCGTACAGCGGCGATCCGGTGAGTGCTTTTACGCCTAATCCGAGCGCCTCGAACGCACCGCGGACCTCGCGCAGAATCGCGCGGTGTACCTCGCCATCGCGCACGACACCCCCCGAACCCAAGCGTTCCCGGCCCGCCTCGAACTGCGGTTTCACCAAGACGACGATCGACCCCGAGGGCCGAAGATACCGCTCGGCACGAGCCACGATCGTCGCCGACGAGATAAACGACGCGTCGACCACGATGACGTCGAACCCGTCGGGAAACGCGTCGTCGGGGAGCAGCCGGAAGTTCGTGCGCTCCATCACCGTCACGCGCGGGTCGTTACGCAGTCGCCAATCGAGCTGACCGTATCCCACGTCGACGGCGGTCACGTGCGCCGCGCCGCGCTGCAGTAAGCAGTCGGTGAACCCGCCCGTCGACGCGCCGACGTCCAGCGCGCGCCCGCCGCCGACGGCCAAACCGAACGCATCGAGCGCATGCTCGAGCTTCTCGCCGCCGCGACTAACGAACCGGCGGGGAGTTTCGACTTCGATTGCGGACTCCGCTCTGACGTTTTGTCCCGCCTTGGTCGCGACCGACCCGTTGACGCGCACGCGGCCTTCCATGATGAGACTGCGCGCTTGCGACCGCGAAATGCCGGCGCGTTCGGCTACGGCACTATCCAGGCGGATCGAGCGTTTGCTCATCGAAATCACGGTTCTATGCCGGTGCACCTCAAACCGCTCCATCCGATCGACTTCCTGATCCGGAGCGCGCACGTGTATCGCGAAAAAACGGCCGTCGTCGACGGCGAGGTACGCCGCACGTATCCCGAGATGCTCGATCGCGTCTATCGCTTCGCGCGGATATTGCAGCAGATGGGCCTCAAATCCGGCGATCGCGTAGCCGTATTGGCGCCCAACGTTTCGCAGATGCTCGAAGCGCATTTTGCGGTTCCGCTCGCCGGCGGCGTTCTGTGCACGCTGAACATTCGCTTGATGCCCGGCGAGATCGCGTACATTTTGGAGCATTGCGGCGCATCGTTCGTGTTGTACGACGCCGAGCTCGAAGTGCTCTTAGCACGGTACCACGGGAGCGCGCGATTGACGAGCTTCGGGGATTTCGAGCGCGAGCTAGCCGCAACGCCCAACGATCCGGTGGTGCCGAATCTTTCCGACGAAGACGCCACCATCGCGATCAACTACACCAGCGGCACGACCGGGCGCCCTAAAGGCGTCATGTTCAGCTATCGCGGTGCGTACCTCAACGCCATCGCCGAAGTCTTTCACGCCGGCCTGCGTCCGGAGAGCGTCTATCTTTGGACGGTTCCGATGTTTCATTGCAACGGCTGGTGCTTCACGTGGGCGGTGACGGCGGCCGGCGCCACCAACGTCTGTTTGCGCAAGATCGACTACGGGCGCGTTCTCGAACTGATCGCGAAAGAGCGCGTCACGCACCTCTGTGCCGCGCCGACGGTGCTGGTCGGGATTGCGAATCATCCCGAGGCAAAACCGTTCGAACGGCCGCTGCACGTCACCACCGCGGGCGCACCGCCTTCGCCGCACACCATCCTGCAGATGGAAGAACTGGGCGCGACCGTAACGCACGTCTATGGCCTGACCGAAACGTACGGCCCGTTCACCGTCTGCGCTTGGAAAACCGACTGGGACGCGCACGAGCCGCAGGCGCGCGCAAAGCTCAAGTCGCGCCAGGGCGTTCCGTTCTTTACCGTCGGCGTCGACGATCTGCGAGTCGTCGACGAAGCGATGAACGACGTGCCCGCCGACGGCGCGACGCAAGGCGAGATCGTCATGCGCGGCAACAACGTGATGAAAGGCTACTATAACGATCCCGAGGGGACCGCGAAGGCGTTTGCCGGCGGCTACTTTCACTCCGGCGACGTTGCGGTGATGCATCCCGACGGTTACATCGAGATTCGCGACCGCGCGAAAGATATCATCATCAGCGGCGGTGAGAACATCTCGACGATTCAAGTCGAGAAGACGATCATGGAGCATCCGGCCGTGCTGGAATGTGCGGTCGTGGCCAAGCCCGACGAAAAGTGGGGTGAGGTTCCCAAAGCGTTCGTGTCGCTCAAACCCGGCGCGGCAGCAACGGAGGACGACATCATCGCCTTCTGCCGCGAGCGGCTGCCGGGATTCAAAACGCCCAAAGCGGTCGAGTTCTGCGACCTTCCGAAGACGTCGACCGGAAAGATTCAGAAGTTCGTCTTACGCGACCGCGAATGGGCCGGCCGCGAAAAAAAGGTTAACTAGTCGGCGGCGCGATCTTCGAGCAGGTCTTCATTAATGGCCATTGCCGCGCTAGCTCCGCTGGCGGCTGCCAACACGAGTTGATGGGCTGTCGTGACGGCATCGCCTGCGGCGTAGCAGCCGTGCACGCTCGTGCGGCCACAATCGTCGATTGCAATTGCGCCGTCGTCGCGAACCTGCAAACCGAGTGCGTCAACGAGCGGATAGCGTAGACGCAGGGGTGCCGTAAGGAAAATCGCATCGCACTGCCTGCGCGATCCGTCGCGAAGCACGACTTCCGGGCAACCGCCCTCCTCGATGTGCGTAACGGAGTCCTGCTCGCACACGCAAACATCCTGACTCCATTGCCGCAGCTCGGCCGCGAGTTCTTCGGCGCGAGCACCTTTCCCGATGACGGCAAGTGATTTACCTCTGTACTCCCACGCGTCGCAATAGGGACAGACGAACGCCTTATAGCCCCAAAGCTGCGTCAATCCCTCGATATCCGGTAACTCGTCATACATTCCGGTAGCCAACAGCAGCTTTTTCGTGCGGTAGATCGCTCCGGAGGCGTCCGTTAGTACGAAGCCCCGCTCCTCCTCGCGTGCGTCGGAGATGTAGGCATCGGCAAAGGTCACGGTGGGGTAGACGGCAATTTGCTCCCGCGCGATGCGAAGCAGTTCGCGGGGATCGATTCCTTCGCGCGAGAGAAAACCGTGAACCTCGCGCGCCAGTACGTTGCGCGGTCGGCCTTCGTCGCAAACGAGCACATGACGCCGTGACCGGCCAAGAATAAGCGCGGCGCTCAAACCCGCCGCGCCGCCGCCGACAACGATGACTTCGTATTCCATGGCGCTCTTTGCCCCGACGCGAGCGCCGCCTAACGCTAACCTTTCTTGCGTGCGGCGATTGCGGTGACGGGAGTCGGCAAGAGCGGCCGATCTTCGACGTCGCCGAAGCCGGCGGCGGCGAGCATGCGCTCGAGTTCGGTTCGCGTGTACGCGTCGCCGGCTTGCGTGTTCGCGAGCATCGTAAACGCAAAACGCGCCGCCATCGGAGGCGTAACCCGATCGTCGTTGGGCACGAACTCGACGATCACGACTTGACCGCCCGGTTTCAGCGCCCCCGCCACCTTGCGCAGCAGCTTGACGTTGGTCTCTTCGTTGAAGTGATGCAGAAAGTTCGGAATGAGCACGACGTCGTAGTCGTTGCCGAATGCGACGTCGAACGCGTCGCCCGGCAACTCCTCAAATCGATCTTGCAAACCAGCCTCCTTTGCGCGCTCGCGCGCAACGGCAAGAACCGGCTCCCAGTCCAGCGCGACGATGCGCGCTTTGGGAAACCGGCGCCCGACGGCAAACCCGAACTCGCCGTGACCGGCTGCGATGTCGAGGACTTTGGCTTCGGCGTTCGGGTCAACGCTAACGACTTGCGCGGTCAGCATGGCCGGAAACGCCATGAACGATGCCATAGCGCGCGCGAATAGCGGCCACAGGTCGTGCTCCGGCGCCATAGTAGCGACGTCGGACGTCGTGCCCGCACGAACGGCCTCGACGGCCGCCTGCATCAGCTCGATCGATTTCGGTGCGGCAAGAAACTCTAAGGCCGAACCCAGGAACGCCGGCGACTGCCGGTCCAAGAACATCGCAGCATCGGGCGACAGCGCGTACGCCGAAGCGGTCTTCGTCAGTAGTCCGAGCGTCGTCAGGAAGTCGCAGAGAATTCGCGCGCCGCGCTCTGAAATGTCGCGCGCCTTGGCAATCTCCGGCACGGTAGCGTGCCCCTGGGCGATTGCCGTGAAGACGTCGCACTCGACCGCGGCCTTCAGCGCGAACGTACGCTGATACGCAAATGCCGTATCGATAATCGCCGCCGGCGATGGGGCTTGACCGGTGGCATCGGAAGGTGAAGCGGTGGCGCTCATGATTTCTCCTCGTTCGAGTGAGTAGCGGCGAACTTTGGATGCTTCGCGCAGTACCCGCTCCAAGTCTCTTTCAACCGCGGAGGCGCGAGCGAAACTATCGCACCCGTGTCGTTAACGAGTCGATAAATGCGGTCGCGACTCCGTCTTTCGTTCCGACACCCACGACGGCACCGTCCTGCGTAAAGCCATAGGCGGCTTCGAAGTGCCAGCCGGGCGTGGGCGTTAGCTGATCCAATAAGCGCAGGCGGTTGTGATCCCAGAGGAACGCGTAATGCCGGCCGTCGCGGTCAATGATCGAGCCGGCGATGCGGTGAGACGCATCCGTCGAGTACGCTACGCCTCTGACACCTTTTGGTGCTAAGTGAAGTTCCTCGCCCGCAGCCGTCCAGGCGACCGGATGGGGCGTGCAGCAACGATACATCACGTTACCGATCCCAAATGATTGGTCGAACGGCGGCGCATCACTTCCAACGGTAAATCCATCGGGTGCGACGTCGAACGCCTCTCCCACTCCAAGCTCGCGCACGCGTCCGTCATGACTTGAAACGGCCTTGAACGTCTGCTGCGCGGTATCGATGCCGATCGGAACTATCCCGCCGTGCAAATACCCTCGATATCCCACCGCGTAAGCGCCCGCAACCGCGCGCAAGTTAAACGTGCCAAGGTGGTCGCATCTCGAACCAACGATGCGCGTTGCCTCCGGAGCGTACTCACTCGTCCCCACCTCATCGAAAAATACGTGGCTCGAATGCTCGTAGCTTACGTCGAGCGCACCTGACGGTTCGATCCGCAAAATATGCCCCGCGTATCCCTCATTCGGACGACATTTTTTTAAGTCAACGCGCTTCCAGGCCGCGCCTGCGAGCCGGAACGCATCGTAATCGATACCAATATCCGCACCGTCGACCGGTTGCACGAGGTCGACGAACGGCACGCCGGCGGGCGACACCACCCCGAGCGCCAGGAAGGCGTGTTCGCTTCTCGCACTGGGGGGTTGCTCGGGCAGCGCGACCGCCGCGCCGTTTCGCCAGATTCGTAACGTGCCGTAGTCCGGAACCCCAAACGTGACGTCCGCCGCAATGACGTCACGACCGATACTGATCGGGACGCGATCGCTGTCGATTTTGTCGATGCCCAGAATCGTACCCTGGGCGGGCAGTGAAAGCGCCTGAACCAAAGCGAACACCAGCGTCTTCAGAATGGGATTTGATCTCCGGCGTCTTTTCCGGCGGGATGCGACGTTTCGGACGTTGCTTGTTCGATCTGTTCCTGCGCGTTCTTGAGAAGTACTTCGCACTCGCGCGCAAGCGCACGCCCCTCCTTGAACAACGCGATCGCCCGGTCGAGGTCGGCGCCCGCCTCGAGCTCTTTGACGATTGCGTCGATACGATCCATCTTCTCTTCGAAGGTCTTGGGTACGCGGTCAGGCATCGTCGTTCACCTTTTCGACTCGGGCCGTGAGGCTCCCCACGAAGAGCCGGGCTTCGATCTCGTCGCCGGGCGCGGTCTCGCGCGCGTCGCGCAAAGCGCGCCCACCCTTCGAAACGATCGCGTATCCGCGTTCCAACGGCTGCAGCGGATCGTTTCCGGCAAGGCGTGCTTGTGCGCGCTCGAGCATTCGCGCGCGATCGGAGAAGTATCGGTCGCTCGCGCGTGCGAGACGTTCTCGGCCGACCGCGAGTTGCGTCACGCGGCGCTGAACACGGTTCGATGGATTTTGCGCCAGGAGTTTGCGCGCGAGAACGTTGAGGCGATCGCTGCGCTTGACGCGCCAACGCTCCCAAGCGCGCACCAGGGAGTCGGCGGCAACGTCACCGCGTTGCGCGGCGCGCGTGATGATCGACGACACGGCGCGGGTCAATCGACCGCGTTGATCCACCAGGCGCCGCGTCACTTCCGACCACGATCCGGCAATGTACTCCGCTGCAGCCGTCGGCGTTTTGAAGACCGCGTCTGCCGCTTCGTCGGCGAGATGCCGGTCGCCGGTGTGCCCGATCGCCGTAACGACCGGATAACGCGAACGAACGATCGCGCGCACGACCGGTTCGGTGTTGAACGGATAACGATCTTCGTACGAACCGCCGCCGCGAAGCAGCACGATCGCGTCGACGCGTTCGCGAGCAGCGCGATCGATCGCATCGGCGATGTCGATTTCCGCACCTTCGCCCTGTACGCGCGTTTCGACGAACGTCACGACGACGTTCGGCGCCTTCTCGCGCAAGGTCGTTTCGAAATCGGCGGCGCCCTTGCCGCGCGCCGACACCAATGCGACGCGGTGCGGAAATCGCGGAAACGCGCGCTTGCGCGACTCGTCGAACAATCCCTCAACTTGCAGCTTCTTACGCAGCGCTTCCACCTTGGCGGCTAAAGCGCCGACACCGAACGGCGCGAGTTCCATGACGCGCAGCTGATACTCGCTGCGCCGCTCCCAAATGCCGACCGGTCCCGTCGCCACCACCGCGATGCCGTCGCTTACCGCGGGGAACGTCTTCGCTTCACCGGCAAACGCAAAGCACCGCAGCACGGCGCGATCGTCTTTGAGGCTGAAATACACGTTGCCGTTGTTTTGCGGCTTCCAATCCGAAATTTCACCGACGACGGCAATGCGGCGTAACGCCGGTACTTTCTGCTCGACCAAACGCCGAAGACGATCCGAAAACTGCGAGACCGTGAGTTGGAGAATCGCCGGCGCTTCGTTCATTACGGCGGATTGATCGGCGAGGTTGGCGCCGCGGTCGCGACCGGCGGCACCGGTTCGGCCGAGCCCGCCGGCGAGTCTCCCGGCGACGGTTGCGGCGAATCGACCGTCGCCGCGTTTGGATCGGCCGCACTGCTCGTCGGCACCGGCGTCTCCTCCGGCGGAAGCGTCGGCTGCCCCGCACTGGGCAGCGACGGCGTCTGATCCTCGACCGCGTAGTTGGTCAGGGTCGATCCGCAGGGCCCCTGCGGCTCCGTGCCTTTGACGTAATACTCGGTTCCGCGCCCGCATCCGGCCATGCGCACGACGTCGTCGGGCATGACGAAATCGCGCGGCTTGGTTCCCTTTAGCGCCGCTTTCATGAACCGCGCCCAGATACGCGCGGGAATGTTTCCGCCGTACGATTCGTACATGCGCGTGTAGTCGTCGTTGCCCAGCCACACCGCCGTCACCAAGTCGGGCGTAAAGCCGACGAACCACGCGTCGCGGAAGTCCGACGTCGTTCCGGTTTTCCCGGCGGCCGGGCGTCCGATGATCGCGTTGGGATAACCGGTGCCGTGATTGATCACGTCTTCGAGCATCGTCGTAATGACGTACGCCGTGCCCGAGCTCACGACGTCGACCGACTGCGGGTACTGATCGTCGAGCACGGTACTGCCGAACGAGTCCTTGACGATGCGGAACGGCGTCGGATCGACGTGCAATCCTTGATTGGCAATCGTGGAGTAGCCGCTGGCGTGTTCGAGCGGCGTCACCACGCCCGAGCCGAGCGCGAGCGAGAGATTGGCCTCGAGCGGCGACTGGATGCCCATCCGATGCGCGTAATCGATGACTTTGTCGAGCCCGATGCGATCGGCGACCTTCACCGCAACGACGTTGCGCGAAAGGGCCAGCGCTTCACGCATCGTGATCTGCCCGAGATACCGGAAGTCGTCGTCCTGGGGAGACCACAGCGTGCCGTCGCCCATCGGATAACTCACGGGCGTATCGCCGATGAGAGTGTTGGCCGGCATTCCCGTGTCGACGGCGGCGGTGTAGACGTAGAGCTTGAACGACGATCCGGGCTGACGATGCGCCTGCCACGCGCGATTGAACTGATTCTTTAACGAAAAGCCGGTTCCGCCGACCATCGCAAGGATCTCGCCCGTCGAAGGGCGCAGCGCGACCAGCGCCGCCTGATGCGCGTTGATGCCCTCGGAGATCGCACTTTGGACGCCCCAGTCGATGGCATCTTGCGCCGCCTGCTGCATCTTTGGATCGACGGTCGTGTAGACTTGCAGGCCGCCTTCTTCAACGGCATCGTTGCCGAAAAGATGCTGCAGCTGCGCGATCGCGTACGTCGTGAAGTACGGATAACGATATCCTTGCAAGCCGGGCGGCCGTTGTGCGATCAATCCCAGCGGGCCGTCGTACGCGGCATCGGACTCGGCCTGCGAGACGTATCCGCTTTCCACCATGCGATCGAGCACGTGCCGCTGGCGGTCGCGCGCTAAATCGAGATTCGCAAACGGCGAGTAATCCGAAGGCGCCGCCACGACGCCCGCGAGCATCGCCGCCTGCGCCAGGGTCAGCTTGTCGACGCTGCGGCCGAAGTACGTGTGAGCGGCGGCGTCGACGCCGTACGCTCCGGCGCCTAAATAGATGATGTTGAGATAACGCTCGAGGATTTCATCCTTGGTGTAAAAGCGCTCGATTTCGATGGCCAGCAGCGCCTCTTGGATCTTCCGCGAGATCGAGACTTCGTCGGTCAGGAAGAGACGACGAGCTAGCTGCTGCGTGATCGTGGACGCGCCTTGAAACTGTTGGTGCGTGAAGTCGGCCACGGCGGCGCGCATGATGCCGCCGAAATCGACGCCGTGATGATAGTAAAAGTTGTGGTCCTCGTTGGCAATGAACGCTTCGCGAACGATCGGCGGAATGCGCGAGATCGGCACCCAGACGCGATTTTCTTTGTAGACCGACGCCAAGAGCGACCCGTCGCGCGCGAAGATCCGCGTCGAACTGGCGGGCTGGTAGTCGGCCATGCGGCTAATGTCGGGCAGGTTGCGCGCGTAGGCCGCCACAATGCCCGCGACGGTTCCCGCGCAGAACAGCACCAACATCAAAAGCGCGACGAAAATGCCGCGCCACACCTTGGAGATCTGCTTGCGTTTCTTAGGTCTTCGCATCTGCCTTGGCGACGGCGTTGAGGACGCCGTTGACGAACCTTCCCGAATCTTCGGTCGAGAACCGCTTGGCCAGTTCCACGGCCTCGTTGATCGCTACCGCCGGCGGCGATTCCGGCCGGCAACGCAACTCGAAAGTACCCATTTGCAACAGTAAACGGTCGATCGTCGGTAAGCGTTCGATCGTCCACCCCTCGAGCAACGGCCCGACGATGTCGTCGGCACTTGTCGAGAACTCGAGCGTCCCGAGGACCAAGTCGCGCACGAACGTGCGGTGTCCCGAATCGGCCTCGGAGCTGACGACCTCGTCGAGCGCTTCACCGGGTTCCCGTCCACCGACCGAGACCGAATAGAGAACCTGTAGCGCTTGTTCTCGTCCGAGACGCCGTGAAGCCATGGCGCTAAACTTTCGCTCCGAGCATCGCCGGGAGCGACCCGACGTCGTACCGCCCCGAGCGAAACTCCGCGGTCGCGAGCACCTCGCGACAAAACTCGACCGTCGTGTTGACGCCTTCGATGACCGTCTCGCGCAGAGCGCGCTCCATGCGCGCGATCGCCGCGTCGCGCGTCTCGCCGTAGGCGACGATCTTGGCGATCATCGAATCGTAGTACGGCGGAATCGTCGAGCCGGAGTGGACGTGGGTATCGACCCGAATGCCGGGACCTCCGGGGAAAACGACCTTTGAAACGCTGCCGGCTTGCGGGGCGAAGCCGTTGCGCGGATCTTCGGCGTTGACGCGACATTCGATCGCGTGGCCGCGCGCGACCAAATCGCGCTGCTCGTAGCCGAGCAGCTCGCCGGCAGCGATGCGAATCTGCTCTTTGACCAAGTCGATGCCGTATACCATCTCCGTGACCGGATGCTCGACTTGAATGCGCGTGTTCATTTCCATAAAATACACGTCGTTGCCGCTAGCGAGGAACTCGAGCGTTCCGGCGTTGGTGTATTTCGAATACCGGCAGGCGCGGACGGCCATATCGTGCAGTTTGGAGCGCATCGCATCGCCGAGGTTGGGTGCCGGCGCTTCTTCGACGAGTTTTTGATGCGACGGCTTTTGCATCGAGCAGTCGCGCTCACCGAGGTGAACGATGTTTCCGCTTTCGTCGCCGAGGACTTGCACCTCGATGTGGCGCGGATTGAGGATGAGCTTTTCCATATACACGCGGCCGTCTTTGAAGCTCGCTTCGGCCTCGGCCGTGGCGCTCGCGAACGCGCGCTCGAGCTCTTCGGGACGCTCGACCACGCGCATGCCCTTGCCGCCGCCCCCGGCCGTTGCTTTGAGTAGCACGGGATACCCGAACGACTCCGCGTGTTTACGCGCCTCTTTGGCGTTGGCGAGAATTCCGGTGCCGGGTGTCGTGGAGACACCCGCTTCGTGCATGATGCGCTTGGCGGTCGCCTTGTCACCCATGGCCGCGATCACCGACGGTTTGGGTCCGATGAACGTGAGGCCGTGATCGGCGCAGATCTCGGCAAAGCGCGCGTTCTCGGCAAGAAATCCGTAACCGGGATGAATGGCGTCGCAGCGCGTGATCAGCGCCGTCGAGATGATATTGGGAATGTTGAGATACGAACGGGGTACCGGACCGGGGCCGACGCAAAACGCTTCGTCGGCCTGGCGAACGTGCAGCGACTCGCGGTCGGCTTCCGAGAAGATGGCCACCGTCGGTACGCCCAACTCTTGGCAGGCACGATTGATGCGCAGTGCGATCTCGCCGCGATTGGCGATCAAAACTTTCCGAAAAATCGATTTATCCTCGATCGACGAGAAACAGCGGTTGACCGTAGTCGACCGCCGCGCCGTCTTCGGCCGCGACCGACACGATCCGGCCACCGCCCAGACTTCGCACCGGATTGCGCATCCCCAACGCCTCGACGAAGGCCAGTTCGCGGTCGCCGTCGAGCAGTTCGCCTTCGAGCGGCGTGGGACGACTCAAACGGAAGATGCCGACGAGATCGGCCTTGATCGCATCGACGCGTAGCGGGGGCGGCTCCGGGGCGACGGCACCGTCGCTGGAGGCCACGGCGCCCACCGGTACGCCGGTCTTCCGGTACCGCGCGACTTCGATATCTTCATCGCCGCGCTCGACCCGCACGCGGACCGCGTCCGAGGCGGCGAGAAACTCGGCCAGACGGCGAACCCGGTCGGAGAGAGCATCCGCGTCGTTGGGCATGAGCTTCCCCCGTTCGCGGCGGCGGGCGCCGGACCTCGCATCGGGTGTTCTGGGACGAAGCGGCCCTTCTGCCGAAAACCTGCTTGTGGCCACTTTGCTCCTTCACAACAAGGAGACCGACCTCGGCGACCTAGCCGTCCTGCTAAATAAAGCTGGCGTCTCGGTATTGGAGGTCGATTTCGAACGACTCCAAGCGCGCGGCGGGCTCGAGTCTATCGGCGCACCGCCCGCAACGGCGGTCGTCATCGTTCCCGAAAACGATCCTTCGCTCGCGTGGCTGCTCGACGATCCCGAAACGGCCGCGGTGCTGCACCCGCCGGTCTCGCGGTCGTCACTCATCGTCGCGCTGCGCACCGCCGGGCGCGTCGAAACGATGCGCGCCTACCAGCGCATGGCCTACGAAAGCGACGAGCTGCTCACGATCGCGCGCGCGCTGTCGTCCGAGCGCGACTTACCCGCGCTGCAGCGGCTCATCGTCCACAAGGCGCGCCAACTCACCAACGCCGACGCCGGCAGCCTGTACGTCATCGAAGAACGCGATGGCGAGCGGCAGTTGCGTTTTGCCGTCGCGCAGACCGGTCCCAAAGACGAGGGTGTGCTTATTAACGCGCTGCTTCCGCTGTCGACCACGTCGATTGCGGGTTACGTCGCAGTAACGGGCAACGTCGCGCGCATCGCCGACGCTTACGCACTGCCCGAAGACGCGCCTTATCGTTTCAACCGGGGTTTTGACGATTCGAACAACTATCGGACGAAGTCGATTCTCTGCGTGCCGATGCGCAACATGAGCGGCGAGACGATCGGCGCGATTCAACTCATCAATCACAAACCGTTTTTTGGTTTGGTCCTCGAATCGCCGCAACATACCGAAGACGTGGTTACGCCGTTTGACGACCACGAAGAGAACGTATTATCGGCGCTGGCTTCGCAAGCGGCCGTCGCGATGGAAAACGCGCGCTTGGTCGATGCCATTCAGAATCTGTTCGAACGCTTCGTGCATGCGTCGGTCAAGGCGATCGAAGTCCGCGACAAATCCACGCAAGGTCACTCGGAACGCGTTGCGGCGCTCACGGTCGCCCAAGCCGAAACGATCAACCGCATCGATGCCGGTCCGTTGCGCGAGCTGCGTTTCTCGCCGGATCAGATCCTCGAGATTCGGTATGCGTCGCTGCTGCACGATTTCGGCAAGGTCGCCGTTCCCGAATACATCTTCGGCAAGTCGAAGAAGTTGCCCGACGGGCGGCTCGACACCATTCGCTTGCGCTTTCTTCTAGCCATCGAGCAAGCCGGCAACGACATCGACAAGGAAGCGTTGCGCGGGCTGTTGGCCAAGCTCGAAGCCGCCAACGAGCCCAACGTCGTCGGCAATCGCGGCGACGAAGCACTGCTCGACGCACTCGCTCGGCGCTATCAAGACGTCACCGAGCCGCGGGCGCTGCTCGACCCCGCCGAGTACGAGTATCTGACGATCCCGCGTGGATCGCTGTCCGACGAAGAGCGCGACCGCATGCAGGAGCACGTCACGCAATCGTTTCTGTTCTTGCGCGAGATCCCGTGGCAAGAAACGCCATGGCGCGGCGTCGCCGAGCTGGCGTACGGCCACCACGAGCATCTCGACGGTACCGGCTACCCGCGCAAACTCGCGGGCGATCAAATCTTGCCGCAGGTGCGCATGATGACGATCAGCGACGTGTACGACGCGCTGACCGCGGCCGATCGCCCCTACAAGAAAGGCATGCCGACCGATCGCGCGCTCGACATTCTGCGCAAAGAGTTCGTGGATCGCGGCAAGATCGACGGTCTGCTCCTCGACGTCTTCATCAACGAGCGGCTCTTCGACCTGACCGCAGCGCAAAAGGCCAGTTGAGATGTTCGCCGACGCGGCTCAAGCTGCGCGCGTCGCCATCATCGCGTATGCCGAAAACGCCGGGCATCTCGGCGCTGCGCCCCTGGTCGAACCGGTTGCCGTCGTCGATGATTACGCCTTGGCCGATTGGACCGCCGGAGTCAAGCAAGGCGAAGCGCTGCTCGTGCTGCGCGACGGAAAGTGGCACGTCGTCGCGTTCGAAAACAGCTCGCTAGCCGACGCGCACTATCTCACGATTCGGTATAAGGTGCCCGAAGCTGAAGCCGCGGAACTGGTCAAGACGCTGCTCGCCGCTGAAAAGAGCGAAAACATCCGGCCTTAAGGGAGACGAACGATTCCGCGGCGCTCAGATGCGTCCAACGCGTCACGTAGGGGCGCATAACCGGGATCGATTTCGGCCAGCGGCACCAGTACGAAGCCGCGGCGATGCAGCTCGGCGTGCGGAATGTGGAAGTCCGGTTCGTCGATCGTTGCGTCGTCGTACGTCAAGAGATCGAGATCGATAACGCGCGGCCCCCAGCGCTCGCCGGGCGTCCGCCCCAAACGGCGCTCCGCGGTTTTGAGCGCCTCGAGCAGCGCGCGCGGTGCCAGCGCCGTTTCCAACAGCGCGACGGCGTTGACGAAATCGGGCTGATCGGTTTTTCCCCACGGCGGCGTGCGATAGAGTGACGAGCGAAGCAAAACGATGCCCAGCGCGCCGAGCGCATCAAAACCGCGCCCGACGTTGCGCGCCGGATCGCCGGCATTCGAACCCAGCGCAATGTACGCGCGGCTCATCGCCGGCGCTCGAGCGTTACCGACGGCGTCGCGCCGGCCAGGATCTCGGGCTTTGCAATCGTGAGCTGCGCGAATCGCACGCGCTCGTCTTCGAAGACCGCGTCGAGCAGCTCGCGCGCCAACCGCTCGAGCAGCGCAAACGAGGTGCTCGCGACCACCGTAACGAGCCGGCGGTGCAGCACCGCGTAATCCAGCGTGTCCGACAGCGCATCGCTGCGCTCGGCGGCGCTCGTATCGAGCTCGACGAGGAGATCGATGTCGAAGGGCTGTTCGCGTTCGCGCTCCCCGGGATCGGCGCCATGCCGCCCGAACGCGCGCAGCTTGCGCAGCGCTATCGTTCCCATGCGTCGGGCCTCCAATCGCGAACGATCGCGTCGGCAACCGCGACGGCATCGCGTGCCGCCGCAACGTCGTGAACGCGCACGACGTCGATGCCCGCGTTCACGGCCAGCGCCGTCACCGCGACGGTGCCGAAGACGCGGTCGCGCGGCTCGCGTCCCGTGAGTTTGCCGATGGTCGACTTTCGCGACGCACCGATCAACGTCGGGAAGCCCAGACCGCAGAGGCGATCGAGCGAGCGCAGCACGGCGAGGTTCTGATCGGGCGTTTTTCCGAAACCGATACCCGGATCGAGAAGAATGCGTTCGGCCGCGACGCCGCGCAGCACCGCGCGCGTCGCGCAGTCGTCGAGGTACGCGAGCACCGCGTCGACCACGTCTGCGTCGTACTCCGTACCGTGCTGGTTGTGCATGACGACCAACGGCATGTCCAGCTCGGCCACCGCGTCCAACAGCGCGTCGGGCGCACCCCATACGCAGTTGACGATGTCGGCGCCCGCCGCGTGCGCGGCGCGCGCGACGCCCGGTTTGTAGGTATCGATCGAGATCGGCGCGTGCGGCAGATGTTCGCGCACTTCGGAGATGACCGGCACGACGCGCTCGATCTCGATCGATTCGTCGACCGGCTGATGGCCCGGACGCGTCGACTCGCCTCCGACGTCGAGCAGATCGGCGCCGGCGCCCCATTGGACGAACGCGTGCGCGACCGCGCCGCGCGCTTCGGCAATGCCGTCGCCGGAAAACGAATCCGGCGTGACGTTCACGATCCCCATCACGTAGGTGCGCTCTCCCCACACCAGGCGCGCATCGCGCAGCTGCAGCGCGCCGCGCTCACGCGATTCCGGCAACGTGCCCCGCAAACCGGCTGCGCAGCGTCGCGACCACGTACGTCGATCCCGTTACGACGACCACGTCGCCGGTCGCCGCGCCGCGCAGCGCCGTGGCAAACGCTTCGACCGGATCGTCGATCGCACGCCCGAACGTACCGAGCGACGCGGCGATCTCGTTCAAGCGCTGCGGTGCAATGGCGGGTCGACCGGCCGCTTCGAACGACGTCAACGTCATCGTTCCCGGAAGCGTCGCCAACGCCGCCAAGATGCCGCCGGCATCTTTGCTTTCGCCGATCGCGACGACGTAGTGCACGCGGCTGCGATCGAATCGTTCGCGCAGCGCCGCGACGAGATGCTGCGCTTTCTCGGCATTGTGCGCGATGTCGAAGACGACCGCCGGCGACCCCTCGACGATCTCCATCCGCCCGGGAATCGAGAGCGTGGCGAATCCTCGCTCGACGGCATTGGCCGGCACGCGCAACGGCGGCTGCAGCTGCTCGATGACGGCGATCGCCGTGGCGGCGTTGATCCGTTGAAACGCTCCGGCAACCGGCGTACGAATGCGATAGCGCGTACGAGCGGTCACCACGTCGAACGTCTGCAGATTGCCGGTCGGCTCGACACGCGCCCAATCGGCAACGCGTACCAAACGCGCCCCGGCCTGTGCCGCACACGACTCGATCGCTACGTAGGCTTCCGGCGGGACGTCGGCAACCACCAAAGGTACGCCGGATTTGGCGATGCCGGCTTTTTCGCGCGCGATCGCATCGAGCGTTTCACCCAGAACTTCGGTATGATCGTAGCCGACCGACGTGATTGCCGCCACCTCGGGCTGCAGAACGTTGGTACCGTCGAGACGTCCGCCCAGGCCGACTTCGACGACGGCGGCGGCGACGCGTTCCCGCGCAAAATACGTCAACGCCAGCGCGAGCAGCGTTTCGTAATACGTCGGCCGGCCTAAATCATCGGCAATCACGCACTCGATGGCGGGCATCATTTCGTCGAGCAGCGCCGCGAATCGCTGCCGGTCGATCGGCACGCCGTCGATGCGCGCGCGCTCGGTCGGATCGTGCAGATGCGGTTTGGTGTGCAGGCCGACGCGCAAACCGCCGGCGCTCAGCGCAGCGGCGATCATCGTGCTGGTCGATCCTTTGCCGCTCGTTCCGCCGACGTGAATGGTCGGATATGCTAGATGCGGGTCGCCCAACTCGCGCAGCAGCGCGCGAATGCGATCGAGTTTATACGACGTTCGCGGCGAAATCGTTTCGTTGATCGTTCCGAGCAAATACTCGTTCGCGCGTTCGTACGCGCCGCTTTCGGTCACGCGTGGCCGGCCGTGCCGGCCAAAAGCTCGAGCGCGTGCGGCAGCACCGTCGCAATGACGTCGATCGACTCTTCGACGGCTTTGGGGCTTCCGGGAAGGTTGACGATCAGCGTGCGATGACGCACGCCGGCAACCGCGCGCGACAGCATCGCCGTCTTCACGTGAGGAACCGACGCGGCGCGAATGGCCTCGGGAATTCCCGGTACGTGGTAGTCGAGGATCGCCGCGGTCGCTTCGGGCGTGCGGTCGCGGGACGAGAGTCCGGTTCCGCCGCTGGTGAGCACGAGCTGCGCAGCCCCCGAGTCGGCGATCTCGATGAGTTCGGCTTGCAGTGCGGCCGCGTCGTCGGGGAGCACGCGTTCGCGAACGACGTCGTACGCGTCCCCGAGCCGTTCCTTCATGACGGGAATGCACGCGTCTGCCCGCTCTCCGCTTGCCGCCCGATCGGAAAGCACGACGAGCGCTACGGAAAATTTCATTCGAGGCCTTTACGTACCCAGCGCCCCGATTTTCCTCCGGTCTTCTCGAGCAGCACGACCGATTCGATTTCGATGCCTTTGTCGACGGCTTTGGTCATGTCGTAAACGGTCAACGCCGCGATCGACGCCGCGACGAGCGCTTCGAGCTCCACGCCGGTTCGTCCGACGGTTCGCGCCTCGGTTTCGATCCGCAGCGCGCCGTCGGCAGTCCACTCAAAGCGGACGTCGACCTTAGCTAGCGGCAGCGGATGAGCGAGCGGGATCAGCGTGCCCGTCTGCTTGGCCGCCATAATCCCTGCGAGCTGCGCGGCGACAAACGCGTCGCCCTTTGGAAGCGTGGCTTCGCGCAGCGCTCGTTGCGCTTGCGCGCTCATGCGCACCAATGCTTGCGCCCGAGCGGTTCGCGCAGATTCGCCCTTGTCGGAGACGTCTACCATGGAAATGCTGCCGTCGGCGGCGATATGTGAGGGTTTCGGGTCGGTCATGAATAATCGGCTTGGACAGATGACGCTCTTCCAGAACACGGGCGGCGATCCTCGGGCCTCTGCCACGCGGCTTGCTGACGTGCTCGCGGTTTATGGCGCGATCGGCGACGCCGCGTGCGGCAATCCGCCCGGATTTGCGTTGCGTAAAGCCGCGGCCGCCGTATCGCTCGCGCGACTCGCCGGAACCGAGGCCGAAGAGTGCGACGCGATCTACTTCGCGGCGGTCATGCACGCAGTCGGTGCCATAGGAAATCCAGCCTACCGCAAAGGCGAGCGCCTTTCCGAGCGGCTCGCGCGGATGGAGAGCTGGGACACGCCGGCGATGGGCGCCCGCGTCTGTGAGGAACTGGCGCCGTTGCCGCGCCCCACCGCAGACCTCGTCCGGTGGCAGTGCGAATGCTGGGACGGGACCGGTTACCCCGACCAGCTCCGCTGGCATGGAATCCCCCAGGGCGCGATGGTCCTCGCGGTCGCCGATGCGTTCTGCCGGGCAGCCGATCCCGAAGAGACGCTTGCAATCGTGGCGATGCAGAGCGGACGCGCCTTCAGTCCGGAGGTCGCCCGTTCGTTTACGATGTGGTTTCACACCTCCGGCGGAGAGGCCGAGCCGGCAGACCCGCCGATTCACGCGCTCGTCAACGTGACTCCCCAGACCGTCACCTCGCTGGTCGATGCGATTGCCGATCGCGTCGACGCTCACAACGGCGTCGAGGGACGCTGGCGGCGCGTCGAGCGCCTGACGCAGCATGCCGGCACAATCCTCGGCATCGACGCCGCGGAAACGACGAACCTTTCCATCGCGGTGCGCTTTTACGGCGCGGGTGAAATCGCCGAGGACGAACTTTCCGAAACGTCGTTCGATCCGCTCGCGCGGTTGGGAATCGACGATCGCGCGTCGCACGCGATAACGGCGGCCGCGCTGCTCGCGAACAATCCCACCTTGGGCGGAGCGTCCGCGGTCGTGCGCGCGCGAAGCGAGTGGTACGACGGTACCGGAAAACCGGACGGTCTGCTTCATCAAGCCATTCCCGCCGCCGGGGGCATTTTGGCGGCGGCGATCGCATACGATCATCTCGATCACAAGGATCGCATCGACACCGCGTCGGGAACGCAGTTCGATCCGCGCGCGGTGCGCGCCGTGCTCGAGGCCGCGAGGACGCGGGCATGATCGAGCTTCAAGAGCGCACCCGGCGAATCTCCCCGTCGCGAATTCACGAGATCCTCTTGCGCCACGGCTGTGCGAGTCTCGTCGATCCGTTCATGGGCCTGCCGACGCACCTCAACTATCTCAAACGGCACGGAATCGCGTGCCATGGCGGCGATCTGCTCGAATGGTTCGTGCGCGTCGGTGAAGGCATCGTCGTCAACGATCTCACGATCTTGCGCGACAGCGAGGTCGCCGAAATCGTCGAGATGCTGCCGGGGCGCATCTACTCGCTCGACATGTTCAAGGCGTGGGAAGGCGTGTTCTTTACCGAGGAACAGTGCGTCTATCTCGGCGTCTGGCACGATAACGTCCGCAACTTGCGCAGCGACGGACAAACCGGGCTCGCGATTCTGGGGCTGTGGCGCGCGTTTTGTTACTGGCTGCAGAAGACGCAGAACGCCGACGACATGCAGGACGTTCCGCCGTCGGAGCTGGCGTGGTCGTACATTCGTCAAACAGAGCAGTGGGTGATCGCCAACATGCGTCGCAACACGGTGCGCCAGACCGACGTGTTGACGACCGTCGGCGCGCAGAAAGCCGACGCGCTCTTCTTATGCCCGCCCGCGCGCAACTCGTTCCGCAGCGCCGACGCAAGAATCTGGATGTGGGAAGCGTGGTGGCAGGGGAACCCCTACTTCACGATCGAGCACGCGTACCGCGACTCGCTGTTCGGCGCGCGTGCCGTCGACCCGCCGTCGTACGCTCGCGCTTTCTCGAGCGTGCTGGCCGAAGCTGAGAACTATCCGCTGATCATCGTACAGACGACCGAACAGCGTTTGGGTGAAGTCGAGGGTCTCGTGCGCAACGCGCGTTCCAACGTCGAGATCCTCGCGCCGCACCCGTACGAAGTCTATTTAGTCGCGACCAAGTAGCGACGGTTTTAGCGTCGCGCTGGGGCGTTGCTTTGGAAGCGGGCCCAAATCAAACAGAGCAGTGCCAGTGCCCAACAGGCGATGAGATGCGTCGTGTGGTGCTCGTGCGCGGTGCCCGAGCGCGTAAAGAAGTTGATCGTGCCCATCCAATAAAGAATGCCGAGCACGAAGAAGACGAGTGCGAGAATCAAGGCGATGGGTTTCACGATATTACTCCCTTAAGTGCAAGAACGAAGCAGACGATGCCGGCGATCAAACAGTACCACCCGAACGGGCGCAGGTCGTTCGATCGAAAGTACCGCGTAAGGAATGCTACGGAAAAATAGGCGGCGATTCCGGCCGCCACACCGCCCACGATCGCTTGAACGAGCACCACGTGGGCGTCCGGTGCGAAGAGCTTGGGAATCTCCAGCAAGGCGGCCGCGAGAATGACCGGTGTCGCCAGCAAGAACGAGAATCGGGCGGCATTGGGATGGTCGAGTCCGCACAGCAGTCCGGCGACCATCGATGCGCCCGAGCGCGAGATGCCCGGAAGCAGCGCAGCGGCCTGCGCGAAACCGACGAGAACGCTCTGACCGTAGCTCATGGCCTCGATTGCATGCTCGCGCATCACTCTTCGGCGCAAGTACTCACCGAGAAACATGACCAGGCCGTTGATCGCGAGGAACGCCGCCGCCGGCGCCGGACTACCGAAGAGTTGGCGAACCGGGTGCTCGAGGGCGATGCCCAGGATGCCGACGGGGATCGTGGCGACGACGAGCCGCCAGCCAACCCGCTCTTCGGGATCGTCGCCCAGGCGCCCGCGAATCACGCTGGCGACCAGCGCCCGAACGATCGCCCACCACTCCCGGCGGTAAAAAACGAGGAGCGCGAGCGCCGTTCCGAGGTGCAGCACCACGACGAAGGCGAGAAACGAGGGCGCCGAGCGGTCGATGTTGGTCCAGTGCAAGACCGCCGGAACCAGGATGATATGACCGAGGCTGGAGAGTGGGAAGAGCTCGCTGACGCCTTGTAAGAGCGCCAGCAGCAGCGCCTGCATGAAGGTCACGGCGCGACGGTTACGCGGAGACGGTTTGCGCGGCCTTCTCGTCGCGGCGGGAGGATTGGCCTAGGGTGCGGACTAAGGCCGCTGGACTGTGGAGCAACTCCATCAGGGACGCGGCGACGTAGGTTCGCACGAAGACCGGCGCTTTCAGCGCGTCGGCGATACGCTATTGGTTTCGTACAGCATCTCGGACGATTTCGCTCCCGAGTTCACCGAGACGTACGATATCGCGCTCGGCGGTATGGCCATGCTCACCAATGCCGAGTTAGCGCGTGAAGCACCGATCAGCGTGCAGCTCGAACTGCGCGGCGATTCGCAGCCGATCCTTCGCCTTCACGGCGTCGTCCGCTGGTCGCGTTACGATCCGCTGCTGCAACGCCACCGCACCGGCGTGGCGTTCCTCGAAGTCGACGACGAAATGCGCGCGCATTTACAGCGCTACATCGACACGCTGCATTTGCTCCGCGACATGGGGATGCTCTAACCCCTCTTCGCCTCGGCTCATCGCTACCAAGCGACGAACTTCACGCTGAACGAGTACGTTGACGCGACGGGTTTGCAGTCGTGCGTCGCGGGCGAGTAGGTTGAATCGCGAGCCATCCCCAAGGCGACGACGTCGAGCGACGAGTTGCCGCTGCTTTTCGAAACCGCCGCACCGGTGACGGTTCCGCGCGCGTCGAGCTTGACGTCGACCAAGGTCGTTCCGCTGGTGGCCTCCGAACGGGCGGCGACGGGAATGTCGGGCGGTGCCGGCGTGCTCAGCACGACCGCATCGATGTCATTCCTCGCACACGGATTGGGTGTGCCGGTCGCGACCGCCGTCGGCTCCGGTGTCGGTGCCGCGGTCGCGTGCGCATTACCACCCTGACCCCCGGTAGATTGCGTCGCTTGCGTTGCGCGCGGCAAGGGCCGCGAGGTCGCTGCGGGATGAGGGACCGGCGTACGTTTGGGAAGCGGCGGCGGCGTCGGCCTCGTCGACATCGTCAGTCGATGACGGATCGTCACCGTTTCGATCTGCGTTTCACTCGTCGGCAGCGTGCGGTGCACCAGCAACGCCCATGCCAAGTGAATGAGCAGCGAAATTGCAAAGGCCGCGAGCAACAATCGCCGCCCGCGGCCCCAGTTCACTGAGAGATCCTCCGGTTAATCCGGATTGAAGTCGGCGCGGAAGAGATAATCACCCTGCGTCGGGTCGCAGTTGACGAGCTTCGGCGAGTACGTCGATTGTCGCGCCGCGCGCAGCGCTGCTTGATCGATCGCCATGTTGCCGGACGATTTATACACGCTCGCGGTCATCAGGTTGCCCGATGGAGCGACCGTCACCTCGACCTGCACCGTAACCGCGCCAAGGCCCAGGTCTTTCGCCGAATCCGGATACTCCGGTGACACCGGATTGCTGACCGTTGCTTCCACGTTGGGGTTCGCACATGCGGGTTTGTTGGTCGCGGGTGCCGACGTCGGAGCTGCGCTTCCCTGACCATTTGGTACGCCGGCCTCCGAGCCTGACTTCGGCTGAGCAACGGTGTTCTCGGTCGTCGACGTCGCGGCGTTGTTGCTCGTCGTCTTCACCAAGTTCACTTTGAGCGGCTTGGGCTGCACCACTTCCTGCTTGGGCGGCGGCGTCTTCTCCGGCGGCGGCGTGGGCGTCGGCGGCGGAGTCGGCGTGGGCGGCGGCGGCGTCGGGATCTTCACCTGGATCTTCTTGCTCATCGTGACTTTTTCGACTTGCTGCTCTTCGGTGTGCTGATTGATGTTCGGCATAAACGCGCCCACGGCGAAATGAACGGCAATCGAAATTAAAAAAGCGATCCCGATGAAGTTCCGGACGCGCTCGCCCGTCGTGATGAAGCCGGAATCAGTTTTTGCCATGAACTACTGGGCCACCGCGCCTTCGGGTGTGCCTTGGACGTGATTCGCTAATCCGAAGTTGGTGAGATCCACCGACTTCGCAGCATCCATCACTTGAAGAATCGTGCCGTAGCTGGCGTGCGGATCGGCCTTGACGATGACGCTCGTGAACTTATGTCCGGTTTGATCCTGCAGCGTGGCAAACGCCGCCTTGGCATCGGACAACGCCACCGTATTCGATCCGATTTGAATGTTATTCTTTTCGTCGATCATCACGACGATCTGCGAAGGCTGCACCTTATCCTTGTTGTAGGCGTCGGGCAGCTTCGGCTCTTTGGTTACCGAGGCGAGAATGATGAAAATAATGAGGAGGACCAGCAGCACGTCCGTAAACGGCGTGATATTGATCGTCGACATCACCTCATCTTCGCCACCACCTGTAGAAACGGCCACGTTCCTCTACCCCTCCGCCTAAGAAGTGACGAAACCGACGTCCTCGAGCCCCGCCATTTTAGCGGCGTCGAGGATGCGAATGATCACGCCGTACGGCGCCTTGACGTCGGCCACGATGGCGACGTGGTGGCGCGGCTTCTTCTTCGAAGCGTCGTACATCACGCGGTAAACGCCCTGGTCGTTCGTTTTGACGCCATCGACGTAGATAACGCCCTTGTCGTTGACGTCGACTTCGATGTCGTTTTTGTTCTTGTTCTGGTTCGTGTTCGTATTCGGGTTCTTGTTCGGCAGCTGTTTCTCGAACCCGGGCGGCGCGACGAGCGCGGCCAGAATCATGAAGATAATCAGCAGCACGAGCAAAACATCGGTGAACGGCGTGATGTTGATCTCCGCCATCACCTCTTCGTCTTGCTTTGCAGATAGGAGACTCACGCGGTGTCCCTGTCCCTAACGAACTACTTGGCGCCCGTTTGCGAGGGCTTGTAGAGATCCGTGGGAATCGGCGCGCCGGTATTGTGGAAGTGCAGCATTTCGGCGAGCTGATTGGCCGCGACGATCATCTCCTGGTTGTAGTTCTTGATGCGCGACTTGAAGTAGTTGAAGAAGACCACGGCGATGACCGCGATGATCAGACCGGTGGCGGTCGTGATCAAGGCTTCCGAAACACCTGCCGCGACGACGGCCGGCGTCGAGTTGCCTTTGAGCGCGATGTCCTGGAAGGCCTTGATGATACCGAGAACGGTACCGAACAGACCGACGAACGGTGCGATGACGGCGATCGTACCGATGATCGCCAAGTTGCGTTCGAGCGCGTTGAGGTGCTCCATCAGCGCGATCGAGAGCGCGTCGGTGATGTCGGCGCGATTCTTCTCGCCGCGGCGAAGGCCGAACTCGAGAATGCGCGGCAACATACCTCTCTGCGCCTGGCAGACCTTCACGGCACCGTCGAGATCATCGACGGAAATCTTCTGACCGATCGTGCGCAGCAGTCCTTTGGTGTCGCCATGCTGCGCCGCAAAAAACACGAGGCGCTCGATGGCCACGGCTAGACCGACGACTGAGATGGCGAGCAGCAGCCACATGTCCCATCCGCCCTGCTGCATGAGTCCTATAAATCCCGTAAACACGGTATTCCGACCCCTCCCATTTCCGGGTGTAAAAGTGGTGAGGGCGCCCATTGGCCTACCCTCGTAGAAAGTCCTACTTGGAAACTCCTAGTTGCGTCACTGACTCGAGCCTCCGCCCCCGGGTGTGGCGTTCAGACTCTGTTTGATGAAGGTTTCAATCTGCAGCGACAACCCCTCGTTGCCCGACTGCTTGGCGAGCGAATCCGCTTTGTTAAGCGCGTCGAGCGCCTTCTTCTTCGTGGCATCGTCGTGCGATGCGCCCCATTGCCCCGTCAGCGCAACGCCCTCGGCGAAATTCGCCAGGGGATCGTTGGGCTTCAGTGCGATGGCCTTATCGGCATAGGACTGCATCTGCTTGTAGTCCGGCTTCTCCATCCTTGCGATGACTAACGCGGCCTGCGTGTTCGCTGTGACGGCGACGTCGGGATCACCCGTAGCGGCCGCCTGGTCCAAGTCCTTGAGCGCCTCGGGATAGTTCTTGGCCGCCGAGGCATCGACGCCCATCTTTAAGTAGCTGTTACCAAGCACGCGTCCGGCAAGGGTGCTGCCCGGATCGATCTGCTTGATCTCCGTCGCGATCGTCTGCGCGTCGGCAGTGTCATTGTTCGCCAGATACGCGCCCATGAGGCGTGCGTCGATGTTCTCGCGAGCGGTCTTATTAAACTTGGGATCGTTCATTGCCGCCGCGTGAACGGCCTTAAGGGTCGCGAGTGCGGCGTCGTTTTGCTTGTTGGCCAGCTGGGCGACGCCTAGCGCGAACTTCGAGTTCGTGCTCGGATCGATCGCCATCGCCTTTTGGGCGTAGGTCATCGATTGCGTGGGGTTCGAATCGGAGACCGACACCGCCGCCGCGGCGAGGCTCGCGGCCGCTGCCGGCTGGAACTGCTTGCCGACGTTATTGACCCGGTCGAACGCCTGCGCGGCCGTCGTCACGTCGCCGCTGTCGAACGCCGCAATGCCGAGCATCTCGCGCAGCGACTCGTCGCCGGGATTGCTGAGCAAACTCGCCTGCGCTTTCGCTTTGGCCTCCGAATACTTTTGGGCGCGAATCAGTGCCGCCACTTGCGCTGCCGCAGAGCTGATGCTGGCCGTGCCGCCCCCGGCGCCGCTGCTCTGAGATGCAACCGATTTGCCGTTAAACTTTAACGTGAAGTCGTAAAACGAAGGCACGGCCGCCGAACCGCGATGTGCCGGGCGATACGACGAGTTCTGCGCGATCTCCATCGCGGCGTCGTTGTCGCCGGAGTTGGTCGAGTGAATGACCTTGATCGCTTTGTGCGTGCCGTTCGGATTGATTTGAACCTGAACGACCACGGTGCCGGTGCCTGCGATCGCCGTGCTCGTCGTACCCTGCTTGAGGAGTTTGGCCGGCGTGAACTCGTTGGCGTATTGGGCCGCTGCCGGCAACGTTCCGAAGAGCAGTGCGGCCGCAACCGCTAATGCGGCGATTCCCGTAGTGCGTATCATCGATTACCTCAAAAAGTCTCTGCAAGAGTTGCTTACGGTGTAAACGTCGATTCGCTCCAAGCCGTTAGTACGGGAGCGAGCGCCCTTTTATACCACAAGGAAGCCGTCTGATAAACGACGGCCGGTCCGCCGGGCTCAGTCTTTCACCATCGGACGGCCGACGCCCGCCCGGCAAGGAGGCAAGCTTGGACCACCTTACCCGTCGCGGATGCGCCGCAGCGCGGCCAGCTCCCTCGCGGTGGCCGGCCGGCTTCGGCCTACCGGCAGATCGCCCAGCGCGATCGGGCCAAAACGCAGCCGCGTCAGCCCGACGACGCGATGCCCGAGCGCCTCGAACATCCGGCGTACCTGCCGGTTGCGGCCCTCATACAGCGTGAGGTCGAGGACGGAGTGATCGCGACGCGTCGCGACGACGCGCACCTTCACGCCGGCGGCTCGCTCGCGATCGTCGAGCGTAACGCCCTCCCGGAACTTCTGCACGTCCCCGGGGTCGAGACGTCCGGCGATCGTCACGCGGTAGAGCTTCTCCACTCCGAATCGCGGATGGAGGAGCCGATTCGCCATGTCGCCGTCGTTGGTCAGCAGCAGCACGCCGGACGTATCGTAGTCCAAACGCCCAACCGGAACGACCCGCGGACCGCGCGGCAACAGCTCGGCGATGGTCCGGCGCCTTTCCGGATCGCGCATCGTCGTGACCACGCCCACGGGCTTATGCAGAACGAGGTAGATGGACTCAGCGACGGGCTTTACCGGCGTACCGCTGACGTCGACGCGGTCACCTTCGCGAACGATCGTACCGAGCTCGCGCGTAACTTGTCCGTTGACGCGCACTTTTCCGCGCGCGATCAATTCGTCGGCACCGCGCCGCGACGTCACGCCGGCCTGCGCGATGTACTTGTTTAGCCGAACGCCGTCGCTCACACTAATTCCATTTCGACGCTGAGTCGCCGTTCTCGCGTTTGACGATTTTGTATCGCCGCTTGAGGGAACGGCTCGTATTGTATCCGACGAACAGCGCGATGATGACGATGCCCATCACGGCCGCCCAAAACGCATCCTTCGTCATCCAGAGAACCACGAATGAACGTTAAAGGGCCGCCAAAAGCGGCCCTTTAACGGCGATAAGAACGTGCACGCTTAGTACTTGCCGTTGCCGCCGTCTTCGTAGCCCCGCGACATTGACAGCGCTTCTTTGGTGACCGACTGCAAGAACTCTTCATTCGTGCGCGTCTGCGCCATCTTGTCGAGGATGATCTCGGTAATGTCGCCGGTGTTGAGAACCGCGGTCGCGCGGCGGAGCATCCACACCTTGCGCATCTCCTCGGGCGAGAGGAGCAGCTCTTCGCGCCGCGTTCCCGACCGCTTAATATCGACGGCGGGGAAAACGCGCGACTCGGCAAGCTTGCGCGTAAGGTTGAGTTCCATGTTACCGGTGCCTTTGAACTCTTCGAAGATGACGTCGTCCATCTTGGAGCCCGTTTCAACGAGAGCCGTTCCCACGATTGTGAGCGAGCCGCCCCCTTCGATCTTCCGCGCTGCGCCGAAGAAACGCTTGGGCTTGTGCAGCGACGCCGTATCGAGGCCACCGGAAAGCGTCCGGCCAGAGCTCGCGACGACCTGGTTGTAGGCACGGGCGAGACGGGTAATCGAGTCGAGAAGAATCACGACGTCTTTTCCGAGCTCGACGAGACGCTTCGCGCGTTCCATCGCAAGCTCGGCGACGGCGGTGTGATTCTCGGGATGCTCGTCGAACGTCGACGCGACGACTTCGCCGTCGATCGTGCGCTGCATGTCGGTGACTTCTTCGGGGCGCTCGTCGACCAGCAACGCGATGATGTGCGCTTCCGGATGGTTGACGGAGATGCCCTGCGCAATGTTCTTCAGAAGCGTCGTCTTGCCGGCCTTTGGCGGCGAAACGACCAATGCGCGTTGTCCTTTTCCGATGGGACAAAATAGATCGATGATGCGCGTCGAAAGCTGGGTCGAACGATTTTCCAGCTTGAAGCGCTCCTCGGGGAAAATCGGCGTCCCCTTTTCGAAGGTCGCGCGGCCCTTGATCGCTTCGGGATCGAACCCGTTGACCTTGTCGACGCGAATGAGGCCGAAATATTTTTCGCTCTCTTTGGGACGGCGGACTTGGCCTTCGACCATGTCGCCGCGACGCAGTTCGAATCGGCGAATCTGCGATTGGCTGACGTAGATGTCTTCGTTGCCGATGACGTAACCGCCGCGGCGTAAGAATCCGTAGCCTTCCGGCAGAATGTCGAGGATGCCGCTAGCCATCTCGAGGCCCGAGCGCGCGCTTTGCGCCTGGACGATCAGCGCGACGATGTCGTCTTTCTTCAGCTTGGCCGGAGCCGGGATCTCGACTTCGAGCTCTTTAGCGAGCTCGACGAGATCGGTCTTGGTTTTCTCCGCCAGTTGGGCCGCAGTGAGCATCGGCGGCAGCGATTCCGGTTGCGGAAATTGCTCGTGGTAAACGGCTTGGTGTTGTCCGAAGTGCCGGCGGCGCGAACGGCGGCGGCGGCCACCACCCCCTTGTTGAGGGCGCATGTCGTTTGTTGGACGTTGTTCCGTTTGCAGAGGAGTTTCTCTCTCGTAGAGTCGCACGCGTCTAACAGCGAGTTCGCCCGGCGAGGCTGCCTTGCGATCCGATCGGCGACGAATGCGTGGGGAATGTCAATGTGCCGCGGTTGTCAGTTCGAGCGAGCGAACCGCAACGCGACGGTCAAACTATACCATAGGCTTGCTAAGGCTTCAAGGAGGGCTCAAGCGGGCCGGCCCGCTGACGAACGGATTGCCCGTTTCGTAAAACCGCAACCGGCGGTGCGCGGCGCGGCTGAGGCCGATCCGCCGGCTGCGACGCACCCTCCCCTTGGGGTCGCCGGATTCGATCCAGAGGTTGCGTCCCGTAAAGAGCTCCGCTCCATCGAACGATCGATCGATGGCGAGCGCGGCACATAGACGCCCCGGCCCCCGGCACAGATCGCGCAGAAGCTCGGTGCCGCGCCGGCGCTGCATGATCGCCAGTCCTTCGACCGGCTCGAGCGCGCGCACCAGCACGCCGGCACCTTCGCCGTCGCTCTCGCTCGATAAATTGAAGCAATGCGACGTACCGTATATGAGGTAGACGTATGCGCGGTGCGGCGGCCCGAACAGCGTTGCGTTGCGGGCCGTCTTGCCGATATAGGCGTGACACGCGGGATCGCCCGGAAGGTAGGCCTCGGTTTCGACGATTCGTCCCGCGACAAGACCCTCGCGACTCTCGCGAACCAAGATACAGCCGACCAGCGACTCGGCCAGCGCCTGCGTTTCAATCGGGAGGTTCAATCGTTGAAAATTACGCTGCGGGCAGAAGTGCCACCTCGGCGCGCGCACGCTGGGCCAAATCGTTCGTTGGCGTCGCACTCACTCTGACGTCATCGAATCCATTGAGCGCGCACTTGAGGCGAACGTAGGGCAGCACCATCGGGGGCGGGACTTCGCCGCCGCTCAGACCGTCGACCAGGCCAGGGTCGTCGACGGCGAGCCGAACGTTCTTCAGCCGGCGCTTGCGCAGGGCGCGCGCGACGGCGGTTAGCGCGGCATACCCGACTTCGGCGTCGGCGAACTGGCGCGGCACCCTAAACGCCACGCGCAACAGCTGATCCGCCGCTCCGCCGCGGATCCGAGCGTAGGCGATGCCGCGGCCGCCGCTTCCGGCGCCAAAGCCGACCTCCACCTCCACCGGTATCATGAGGCAATTCTATATCGAACGTATGTTCGATGTCAACCTCGGATCCAACAACCCGGCCTCTCCCGGGAGCAGGCTCTCGTATAGCTCGAGCATTCGATCGACCTGGGCCGCGATCGAAAACCGCCTCGCCGTTCGGCGCGCATGATCGGCGATGTGGCGGTTCGGAACGATCGGGATCGCGGCGAAACCGGCCGCGAAGCCTTGCGCGGTCGGCTCGACGATCAGTCCGGCGTTGCCGACGACGTCGCGGTTGGGTCCCGCGTCGGCCGCGATGACGAACGCGCCGGCGGCAAGCGCTTCGGCCTGCACGAGCCCTTGCGTCTCGGTCATGCTCGGCATCACGAACGCGTCGGCGCTAGCGTAGAGATCGGGCAGCCGGACGCGATCGACCACGCCCAAGAAACGGATCCGGTCCGCGACTCCCGCCGCGATCGCGTGCGCTTCGAGCTCTTCGCGGGCGGGCCCGTCGCCCGCGATCGCCAGGCGCAATGCGGGATCCCCGGCCATCGCCAGCGCGTCGATCAGCGCGTCGATATTCTTTTCCTTGCCTAGGCGCGAGACGCAAAGCAGCAGCCGGTCCGTCGGCGCGGCGCCAAGTGCCGCGCGCAGCTCCTCGTCCCGCCGGCCGGCGCCGAAACGGGTGACGTCGATGCCGCTCGGCACGACCTCGATCCGTACGCTGACGCCGAGCTGACGTAGGTGCTTGGCCATCGCGGGCGTGGGAACGACCACCGCGTCGGCGAGATTGGCAAACGTGCGCGTGAGCTGCGACGCGGCAAACCGCGTCGCGTTCGGCTCGAACGGGACGTAGTGCGCGTACGCCTCGAGCTGCGTGTGGTACGTATAAACCAGCGGCATACCGTAGCGGCGCGCGTAGCGCAATCCCATCCACCCGGTGACGAACGGCGAATGCACGTGTACGAGCGAGAGCCGCTTGACGATGTTGTTGACGTTACGCCGGCTCACCAGCGGCAGGGTGAGTCGATAGGGCGTTCGCGTCGGCAGCGGCAGCGACGGCATGCGCAGCACGTCGGTCGCCGCAGGTTGCGCGCGGTCGTCGTAACCCGGCATCCGAGGCGTGAAGCAATACACCTGGTGCCCACGGCTCCCCAAGCCCTCGGCCAACGCCTCGACCGAGGCCACCACGCCGTTGACGACCGGCCGGTAGACCTCGGTAAAGAACCCCAAGCGAAGGATCGACACGTTTTCCACAGTTCGGTGCCGGGTATGTTTTGCCCATCGAACCGGCATGCGCGCCGCGGCTCGTCGCAAAAGGGCCTCCCTGCCTGATTGCGACTTTAGGCATATTCCTTCGTCTCAAAGCGCGTGCTATAGTGCCCGGGTCAAGCCTAGTTGCCTACCCGGCAACCCCGTGAACTGCCGTGTCACCCCATTTCGAGGGGGCGGTTCCCGACCGATTGGGACGTGCCTGATGCTCTACGGAGCGTCGCTAGGTCCCCGGATAACAACAAAATCGTTCGCGCGTAAGGCGCCTTGTACTCAGCTCTCGCACGCAAAGTGCGCGCCGGCTCGAGGCTTAACGTTTGCTTGCTTGATTGGTGTGCGGCAAACCGTTAGCCCGGACCGGGACGGAAAGGAACTCCTCGTTTTGATCGGCCGCGGCCCCGTTCGGCTGAGCGACGTCCTTGGCGTCGGTCTCCTCACAGCCACGTTCATTTGGGCCGGTTTCGTCACCCACCCGTCGGCGGCGTTTGCTTCGGCTTCCCCCGAAGTCAGCCCGGCCACGACGGTGGCGCATTCGATCACGCTCGACGCGAACGGTTCGTCTGCACCGCAGCAAACCGATGCGGCGACCGTCGGGGATTTCTTGCGCGAGCGCAACATCGTTGTAGGTCCGCACGACTACGTCTATCCTTCGATCGACGTTCCGATTTCAGATGGTTTACTCGTCGAATATCGCTCGGCCGTTTCGGTGAACGTACAAACCGCGCATCAGCGTATTACGGTGTCGTCGGCGGCCGACGACGTCGGATCGCTGCTCGAAGAAGAAAACATTGCGCTCAGCCGCGACGATCGCGTCACACCCGCGCTCGACCAACCGGTCCCGGCTAACGGCACCGTGCGCATCGTGCGCGTCGTCACGTGGGAGCACACCCGTCGCGTTCGCATCAAGCCGCAAACGATTGCGCGTCTCGACTTCTCGATGACGCCGGGCAGCAGTCACGTAATTTCTGCGGGTTCGACCGGTGAGCGCGAGGAGCGCGTGCGTTTCACGCAGCTCGACGGCGGCGCCGTTTCGCAACAGGTGCTCGCGTCACGCGTGCTGCGCAAGTCGCGGCCGCGCGTCGTCGCCGCCGGCGTCGACGAATACGAAGCGTTCGCGCAGTTCGAATCGCGCGGGATCGCGCGCACCGCGTTCATGGCGCAGAGCGCACTCGAGATGGTGGCCACGGCGTATACCGCCGAATGCTCCGGGTGCAGCGGCATTACCGCGATCGGCCGGCCGGCCGGCCACGGCATCGTCGCGGTCGATCCTAGCGTCATCCCGTTGGGAACGCGGCTGTTCATCCCCGGTTACGGTATGGCAATCGCCGGCGACACGGGCGGCGCAATTCGCGGTTACCGCATCGATCTCGGTTTCAACTCCGAACGCGACGCCATGCTCTTCGGCCGTCGCCAAGTCACTGTTTATAGATTGAAGTAGTGAGCTCCGAGCACCCGCGGGCGTTGCTCGCGCGCTGGGGCCTCCGTCCAAAGAAACGCTACGGTCAAAACTTTTTGATGGATGCGGGCGCCGCTGCGCGGATCGCCCGTCTTTGCGTTGCGGACGAACCGGGTGCGCGCGTCGTCGAGATCGGCGCCGGCACCGGAACGCTGACGCAAGCGCTTTTGGCCGAGGGTGCCGACGTTACCGCGATCGAAATCGATCCCGAGCTGGTCGAACTGCTGCGTTCGCGCGACGAACTGCACGGACCTCACATCGTAGAAGCCGATGCACTCGAGTTCGATTACACCTCCTACGCAAGGGCCGGGCCGTGGCGCGTTGCGGGTAATCTGCCGTACAACGTGGCGACTCCGCTGATTCTCCGTTTCTGCGAAATGGACGACGGTCCGCAATCGCTGACCGTCATGATCCAAAAAGACGTCGCGGAACGCCTTGCGGCAAAGCCGGGAACGTCCGCCTACGGAAGTCTCACGGTCGCCGTCGGTTACGCCATGCAGGTGCGACGCGAGTTTACGCTGGGTCCCGGTTCGTTCTATCCGGCGCCTAAAGTGCATTCGACGGTCGTGCGCATGGAGCGGCGCGAGCGCCCGCCGGTGCGGCCTCGCGACCTGACCCTCTTCTGGAAGGTCGTTCGCGGCGCGTTCGCGTACCGCCGCAAAACGCTCGCCAACAGTTTGATCCTGTCGCTCGGCTTCGATCGAGCGCGCGTCGAACGGGCGATTGCGACGATCCATCTCTCTCCGGAGCAACGCGGTGAACGACTCGACCTCGACGATTTCGCCCGCCTGGCCGACGCGTTGGCCGAAGGATAGTTTTCGCAGTCCCTGGACGTGGGTCGTTGCGATCGTGCTCGCGGCGATCTTTATTGCCGGGTTCTATGTCAACGCGAAAGCAAACACGGGCGGCGTTTCGTTCGCCAACATCCCGCCGTGGGTGATTTGGGTCTCGTTGTTCCTGACGGCCGCGCTCGAAGGCGTCTTACTGCTCGTCGTCCTGCTGTCGTTGCCTGCCCTTTCGAAGTTCTCACTTCGCGAGCTGGGGTATCGCGCGCCGACCCGAACGTCGGTCCTTACCGGTTTGGCGGGCGCCGTCGCGATGATCGTCATTGCCAACGGCGGGGCGACCCTGATCGACTACCTCGCGCACAGCAAACACGAACAAGGGGTCATCGAGCTCTTCAAAGGCATTCACGATCCGACGACGATCGTGATCTTCGTGCTTTTTGCGTGCGTCTTCGCGCCGTTCGCCGAAGAAACGATCTTCCGGGTCTTCTTCTTCAACCTCGGATTACGCTACGGCGGTTTTTGGGTGGGCGCCGTGCTCAGCGGCGTTCTCTTCGGACTGGCACACAACGATTTCTACGCGGCGCTTCCGCTGGCACTGGGCGGAATGATTCTCTGCTACGTCTACTATCGCTCGCGCAATGCGTTCTCGTCGATGATCTCCCATAGTCTGTTCAATCTCGTTTCGATTCTCGCGCTGCTGTTCACGCCGAACGTCACGAAATAACCGACTCGACGGCCGCGAGTACTGCGCCGGCCGGTACGTTCGGAGTTTCCAAATATTCGATGCGATGCGCGAGCGACGACGGTTTGGTCGTCGTCGCGGGGCGCCGGTCGAAACCGCGATCGCGAACGTAGCGGCCGATGAGGTGGACGGCGTGAGGATTGGGCTCGTCGTACCAGTCGGGGTGATGGGCGAGCCAGAGCCCGACGACGGGGATTCCCCCATGCGCCATGGCGACGTGCAGCGGGCCCGCCGGAACCGCAATCGCCAAATCGGTTCGCGTTAGCAACGCTTTCAAAACGCGTGCGAAGGGCTCGTCGACGTCACCGAACAGCGCACGAAATCCGGCGACGGCCGGGTGCGCCGTCTCTTCGTCCATGGAAATGAAGCGCCAGCGCGAGTCGCGCTGCGCGAGCGTCGCGGCGACTTGCGCGAACTCCGATCCGTCGCCCCAGTTTTTTCGCGCGGCCGTGACGCCTGCGCGCGAGACCAGCGCTACGCGCGATCCCGGCGAGGCAAATCGCGCCAGACGTTCGTCCACGCGGCGCTGCACGTCTTGCGACACCGAGAAATCGATCGTACTGGCCAGCGGCCGCGAGAGGTCGAAGCCCTGCAGCCGCTCGCGGCGCACGAGCAGCCGCGCGAGGTTGCGCGCCTTGGTGTGAAACGGATACGCGGTTCGTCCTTCGGTTTCGGGATAGTCGGTCCACAACAGCGCTTCGGGCGCAAAGCGCAGCGCTTCTTCATCGAGCGGATCCGGAAGCGCGAGCGACACCCGGCGGCCGTTACAGTCGTCCAGGGTCACGCCGAAATGCTTCGCGCCGCGCTCGCTGCCGTCGCCCGGTTTACGAACGCCGCTGCGAAGCGGCGCAAAGAAGCGGTTGCCCTCCATCACGCTGACGTAGTCGTCGCCGAAACGGGTGATGGCGTAGACGTTGCTCTGTTCGAGCAGCGGCGCTATCGCGCTGAGGTGCACCCAGTCGCCGAGGCCGTGCGGCCAATAGATGAGAACGCGCGCGCCCCGCAGCTCCGCGAAGCGTTCGCGGTCTTCGCGCATCGCACCGAGCACCGTGCGCGCCAGGCTCGGGTCGGCGTCGGGCGGGCGTCGCCTAAGCCGGCGTAAGAGCTTCATCACGCACCCGCGCGACGATCGCGCGCAGTCGCTCGATGAACCTAGGCGGTGCGAACGTTTCGGCGTGCGCGCGCAGCGCCGCCGGGTTAAAAGGCGCCGGATCGAAGGCTCGCAGCGCCGCTGCAAGCGATTCCGGGTTCGCGTTCTCGAAGAACGTGCCGGTTACGCCGTCGACGACCGTCTCCAACGCACCGCCGCCGCGAAACGCAATCGTCGGGCGTCCGCACGCCGCAGCCTCGAGCGGAACCAACCCAAAATCTTCTTCACCCGGAAGAACGGCGGCGCGCGCATTGCCCATGAGCTCGTTCATGCGAGCGTCGTCGACGTATCCCAGCATGGTCGTCGTCGTTCCCTGCGCTTCACGGCGTAGCGCCGCTTCGGCGGGGCCCGTCCCGGCGACGAGCAGCGCGACGCCGGCGAGCGCCGCGGCCCGAATGGCGAGATCGACGCGCTTGTACGGCAGCAGGCGCGACGCAACGAAAAAGTAATCTCCGCGGCCGCGGCCGACGCTGAAACGGTCGACCTCGACGGGACAGTGCAGCACGTCGGCGTCCCGTCCGTAGTACTTTTCGATGCGGGCGGCGACGTTGCGCGAGTTGGCGACGAAACGGGTCGGGCGCTGCGCGGCGCGGCGATCCCACTCCACCAGCCGGTCGACGATCGGACGCGCCAGCTTGGTGCCGACGTATTCGTCGTAGGCGAACGTAAAGCGGCTAACGGTATTGATGTAACAGACGTGCACGGCTCCCGGTGGAACGATCACGCCTTTGGCCCACGCCGTCGTCGAGCTGACGATCGTGTCGAATGCCGACAGGTCGAACGATTCGAAGGCGCGCGGATACAGCGGCGCCAGCGCGCGAAAGAATCGCTTCGAATACGGGACGCGCGATAAATACGATACGCGGACGCGCTCGGGCGAAATCAGGTCGCCGGTCGCCGCCGGATCGTAGAGCGCCGTGTACACCGGTGCGTCGGGCCAGCCTTGTGCGATCCGTGCGAAGACGCGTTCGGCACCCCCCCGCTGATTGAGATAGTCGTGTACGAGTGCGACCTTAATTTTGCAAGTTACCGGAACGCGGCAAAACGAGCGCGATCGTCGGTTTGCCCATGTACGTCCGCGCCACGCGCTGCACGTCTTCCGGGGTCGTCGAAGCGATCGCGCGCAGCGCGCGATCGAGATAGTCGGGTGACGTCCCGTCGCGAGCAAACACGGTGGCCAGCCACGCACGCGTTTCGAGCGTCGTCGCCGACGTTGCGAAGTCGCCTGCGGCCTGCGCTTTGAACTGATCGATCGACCCTTCCAGCCGCGTTGCCGCGAGGACGTTGACGACCGATAGCGCGGTGGCAAACGCGCGGCTTGGATTACCGATGCCGCCGTTGACGTACAGCACGAGCCGCGCCGGCGAACGATCGTACGAATATACGGCGCCCACCGCGCGCGACGCGAACGTCTCCGAGACGACGCCGGGAACTTGCGCGATGTCGGCGAGCGTCCGTTTCACGAACGCTGCCAGTACCAGCATCGGTCCGAAATCGCGGCTATCGACACCGGGTGCGTCGTACTGTGCGATGAGCCACGGCGACGCGATGTCGCGGTGAGTGACGATCTCGCGCGACGCGCCGTGCAGGGGCCTCACGCTCACGTTGACCACCGCGGTGTTCCCCTCGGGAAGCGCCTCGGCAATACCGCGCAACGCAGTGGCATCGAGCGTCTCCAACCGTCCGGCCGCGCTGACGTAACTGCCGCCGCGACGGTAATACGTGCGATAAAATGCCGAGGCGTCGGCGGATAATAGTTGAGCGAGCGACGCGGGCGTTCCCAGCGACGGCATGCCGGCATTTGCTTGGGACGACGAGGCCGCGTTGAGCATGTCGATGCCGACTTGGAGCGCGTACTGCTGCGACGCCGCAATCTGCGTGATGAGCGCGGCGCGTGCGGCGCGCATCGTCGTCGCGCTAAAATCCGGTGCTGCCAACGCGCGGCGAAACAGATCGACCACGGCCGGCGCGTCGGTGGAGAGCGATTCGATGTAAAAGCGGACGTCGGCGGGATCGACGGTTACGCGCACGCTTCCGCCGTTGGCGGCAACCGCCTGATCGAGCGGGACCGATGCGTCTCCCGCGGTGCGTGCGACGGGCGTATGGAGGATCGCTGCCGCGACGAGCGCTGCCAGACCGTTCTGCTTGAGCGTTTGACGGTCGAGACCCGCGCGCACGACGACCTCGACGCCGACGAGCGGAAGCCGCGCGTCGGTTTGCTGCACGATGGTCGAACCGCCGACGGTTTCGATGGCCGGCGCCGGCACCGCCGTTTCACCGGCGGCACGCGCGCCGAGCGGCAACGCCGCGAGCGCGAGTGCAAAGACTGCATTGACCGTGCCCCGTGCGCTCACGATGCGGACGCCTTTGCGGTAACCAAGTTCACGACGACCGGTTCTTTCAGATATCGCTGCACGATGCCGGCTACGAATTGCGGATCGAGCGAGCGGGCGGTGCTTTCGTACTCGCCCCCGGTATCGCCGGGCGCGTACGACGCGTTGCCTTCGGCGCTATACCAGCCAAGGTTGTCGGCCTGACCTTGGGGCGTCTGCGTGTCGGACGCGAGGTGGTAGAGAAACGCTTCGCGCGCGGCCGCGAACGTTTTGGCATCGAGCGGCTGCGCGAGCCTTTGCAGCTCGTCGATCACGCGTTGCTTGGCCGATTTCGTATCGTCACCGCTGATCGTCACCAGCATCACGCCCGGATTGTTGAGCGTGACGAACTGACCGCTGACGTACGTCGACGATTTGAGCGCGTCTAGTGCTTTTGAGACGACGCCCGTTTCATCGCGGAACAGATAGTCGGCAACGAAATCGAGCGCGGTCGCCGCTTTCGTGTCGACGATCGGCGGTCCGACCCACGCCAGACCGACACCGTCGACCGATCCTTGCTCGGTTGACGCACCGTTCGAGCCCGACAGCTTCGAGTTGAACGGACGATCCATCGATCCGTTGCCCTGGCCGTCGGTCACGGCTTCGAGCGTCGACGTATCGACGTTCCCCGAGACGGTCAGGACGGCGTTATCGGAACGAAACGCGCGTTTGGCAAACGTCGCCACGTCGGCGGTCGGGATCCGCGTCAGCGCCGATACCGAGTCGGGCAAGGGCGGATAGTGTGCGGGTCCGGCTGAAAAAACTTCTTTGAACAGCAGATCGTGCAGCGTCTGATCGGCCGAGTACCGCTGCTCCACGGCGCGTACCGCCGAGTCGCGCTGCGCGGTCTTCACCGATGCGTCGTCGATTGCGGGCGCAAAATACGCGGCGGTCATGGCCGCCACCACGCGCCGCGCCGACGACGACGGCACGACGGCGCCGATGCCGACGATATCCGGATACACGTCGATCGAGAGAACGCCGCCGACGCTATGCACCATTTCGACGAGCGACTTGCCGGTGGTCAAGGGGGCCGCCGCGGCCGCGGTTGCCGCTAAACGCGAAATTCCTGGAGCGCCGTCGTCGTATCCCGCACCCGGCGCGCGAAACCACAGATCGATGGCGGCAGCGGAAATCGTCGGATCGGGATCGAGCACGTACGACCCGCCGTGAGGCAGCGCGCCGCGCTGCTGCATCGACTGCAAGGCATTGCACGGTGCCGCTGCGAGCAACACCGCGCAGACGAAGAGTGCCGCTGCCCTCATGCCGGTTCCGGCGAAATCTTCGGGGGCAGACGTGAGGGCTTTTCGGAACGCTTGTGCTCGTCGCCGGCGGCGGGACGACCGCTTTCATTCTCCGGCGGGGCGACGTTGGCGGCGGCACCACGATCGAACGGACGGCCTTCGAGAATGGCCCTGACCTCTTCGGCCTCGACCGTTTCGTATTCGAGCAGCGAGCCCACCATGCGCTCGACCTTATCCCAGTTTTCGTTGAGAATGCGCTTGCCGTTGTCGTAACACGATTCGATGATCTGTCGAACCTGCGCGTCGATCTTGCTCGCGACTTCCTCTGAGTAGTTGCGCTCTTCGCCGATGTCGCGTCCCAAGAATACCTGATGCTGGCCGCGACCGTACTGAATCGGACCCAGCTCGCTCATGCCGTATTGCGTGACCATCCGGCGCGCGAGCTCGGTCGCTTTCTCGAAGTCGTTACTCGCGCCGGTCGTGACGTCGCCGAACTTGATCTCTTCGGAGAGGCGGCCGCCCAGCGCCATCGTGATCTGCGCGATGAGTTCTTCGCGCGTGACTTGATAGCGGTCGTCTTCAGGCAACGACCAGGTCAAACCCAGCGCCATGCCGCGCGGAATGATCGTGACCTTGTGCACCGGATCGGCCTTTTCGAGCAGCCCGCCGATGACGGCGTGGCCCGACTCGTGATAGGCGGCGATGTTCTTCGATTTTGTCGACATCACCACCGACTTGCGCTCGGGACCGACCATGACGCGGTCGATCGCTTCATCGCAATCGATCATCTCGATGACGTTCTTGTTGCGTCGCGCCGCCAGGAGTGCCGCTTCGTTCAGGAGATTCTCCAGGTCGGCGCCCGAGAATCCGGGCGTTCGTTTTGCAAGCGTCTCCAACGAAACTTCGCGCCCCAGCGGCTTGTTGCGCGCATGCACTTCGAGAATTTTCTGACGGCCCTTGAAATCGGCACGCCCGACGACGATCTGCCGGTCGAAGCGGCCCGGACGCAACAGCGCCGGATCCAGGACGTCGGCACGGTTGGTTGCCGCGATCAGAATAACGCCGGTGTTCTGGTCGAAGCCGTCCATCTCGACGAGGAGCTGGTTGAGCGTTTGCTCGCGCTCGTCGTGTCCGCCGCCGAGACCGGCGCCGCGCTGGCGCCCGACCGCATCGATTTCGTCGATGAAGACGATGCAGGGCGCCGACTTCTTGGCTTGATCGAACAGATCGCGGACGCGCGACGCACCGACGCCGACGAACATCTCGACGAAGTCGGAACCGGAGATCGAAAGAAACGGGACGCCGGCTTCACCCGCGATCGCGCGCGCCAGCAGCGTCTTGCCGGTGCCGGGCGGTCCCAACAGCAGCACGCCCTTGGGAATGCGCGCGCCCAACGACTGATATTTCTTCGGATATTTCAAGAAGTCGACGATCTCGGCGAGCTCTTCTTTTGCCTCGTCGACGCCGGCCACGTCGGCGAACGTCACCTTCGGACGGTTTTCCGACAGCATCTTCGCGCGCGATCGTCCGAAGGAGAGAGCCTGGCTGCCTCCGCTTTGTGCCTGCCGCAAGATAAAGAACAGCAGCAGCACCGTGATGGCCAGAGGCGCCAGACCGATCAAGCTTGCGAAGAGTCCGGTGTTCGACTGTTGATCGAAACTGATCGCGGTACTCTTGACACGCTTGTAGACCTCGTTGACGAAGGTCTGGTCGACGTTGGGAATCGCGACGGTGTATTTCGTGCCGTTCGCCAGGTCGCCGGTAGCCGACAACCCAACCGCGTGGAACGACTGTACCTGTCCCGCCTCGAGCTTTTGATAGAACGCGCCGTAGTCGAGGCGCGCGGCTCCCTCACTTGGCTGCACGAAGCGTTCCACGATGATGAAGACCACCACCGCAGCCAGAATGACGAGGAAGATCGACCGGAGATGTTTGCTCACGTTAATTCGCGTTGACTTTCTTGTATTTCCAACTCCGCCAGGTAGGGCAGGTTCCGATACATTTCCTGGTAGTCCAAACCGTAACCTACGGCAAAGGTGTTCGGCACGGTTAGCCCCACGAAATCGAGCCGAACCTGTACCCTGCGCCGCGACGGCTTGTCGAACAGGGTGCACGTCCGCAGGCTTGCAGGCCGCCGCTCCGATAGCAACGTTTGCAGATATGCCAACGTGAGACCGTTATCGGCGATGTCCTCCACGATCAGCAGGTGCCGCCCTTCCAGCGGCGTCGCTTCGTCGAGCAGCAGCCGAACGTTCCCGCTCGACTCGGCACCTTCATAACTGACGACGGAGATGTAGTCCACGAAGATCTCGCTTGGCCCACCGGCAACCCCGGCTAGCGCCCGCGCTAAATCGACCGTAAAGTACAGCGCCCCCTTCAACACGCCGAGCAGGACCAGCGGTTGCCCCCGGTAGGTCTTCGCCACCTCCCCGGCGAGGCGCGCGACCGCGGCCTCGATCTGATCCTGGCCGTAGAGTCGCCGGCCGGCGGCCGGCCTCTCCACGCAACCACTCATCCCTTGGTGATACCCGCTATCGCGCCGCGCTCGATCTCCAGCCGAATCCCAGCCTTCATATAAAAGCTCCCGCTGCTGCCGCTTTCGAGCGCTCGAACCGCTGCCTCGACGTGAGTGAAATCGACGTCGCGCAGGCTGTCCTCACGTGAGAGGTGCTCCCGAACCAGACGCCGCAGTTCGGCGCGCTCGGGCGACCGAACCTCGTCGCCCGCCAGATGGGCCGCCCGAGCCACTGCCTCGTCCAGGCCGGGGAAGAGCGGGCGCAGTGCTCCCAGGGCGCTGCGAACCGCGTTGCGCCGCCGGTCGTCGTCGGCGTTGGTCGGGTCGACGCAATAGGGCAGCGATTCGGCGTGGCAATACCCGCGCAGCTCGCCGGCGGGAATGCGAAGCAAGGGCCGGGCGAGATCGACGCCCTCGTCGAGCCGGCGGCGAGACGCCATGCCCGCCAAACCCTCGGGACCGGCGCCCCGGAAGAGCGCGAGCAACACCGTCTCGCTCTGATCCTCGGCGTGGTGCGCCGTCGCCACGACGCCCGCCCCGCGCCGCCGCGCGATATCGCCCAGCGCGGCGTAACGCGCCGCGCGCAGCTCGTTCTCGGCGTCGCTTACCGCGTCGAGCGCCACCACGTCGACCGGCATCTCGAACGTCGCCCCGATGCGCAGCGCGACGCATTCGTCTTGCCAAGCGGATCGGCGCGTGCCGTGATTGACGTGCGCGACCGATAGAGCAAGCGTCATGGGTTTGGCGACGGCGTGCAACGCGGCAACGAGAGCGACCGAGTCGGCACCGCCGCTGCACGCGATGACGATGCGCTCGCCGGGCCGCACGATTCCGTCGCGTTCGATGGATTGCTCGATGGCCGCATGCGGCCGCGCGCCTCGCATTCGACTATCGGACGTGTCGCGCGATCTCGCGCTCGACGTCGCGCTTGGCGACGTCCGCGCGCTTGTCCCAAACCTTCTTGCCGCGCGCGAGCCCGAGCTGCACTTTTGCCATGCCGCGCGTGAAATACAGCCGCAGCGGCACGATCGTAAATCCTTTTTCGGAGACGCGTCCCTGCAGCTCCGCGATCTGCTCCTTATGCAAGAGCAGCTTGCGCGGGCGGTTTGGCTCGGTATTGGCGAAGCTGCCTTGCTTATACGGCGGCACGTGCATCCCTAACAGCCACGCTTCGCCGTCGCGAAAGCGTGCGTACGCTTCGGTCAAGCTCGCGCCGCCGGCACGAATCGACTTGACCTCGGTGCCGGTGAGCACGAGGCCGGCTTCGAGCGACTCGAGGATGTGATACTCGTGCCGCGCGCGCCGGTTGTCGATCGTCGGCGAGTTGTGTTTTTTGGCCTCCGATTTTACCTGAATACGTGCTTGCTTAGACTTCAAAACTTGTCATCCTGAGCTTGTCGAAGGGCTGGATTGCGCCGATCGTCGGCTGCTTCGAGTGGGCCGCGCGAGACGAAGTGGCCTTCGGCCTCGGCAAGCAGGGTGCCGGCTTCATCGAAGATCTTCGCCTCGACGCCGAGGACGTTACGGCGCTGCCACGCGACGCGGCCGCGGATGTCGATCGGCCGCTCGAGCGGAACCGGTTTGCGAAACCGCACGGTGACGCTCGCCGTCACGCCGCGCTGACCGGCAAAGCCCGCGGCGTGCGCCATCGCTTCGTCGAGCAGGGCCATCACGATGCCGCCGTGCGCGATACCGCGCCACCCTTGAAACTGCGACGCAAGCAACGCATTGCAGCGCACGCCTTCGGTTTCGGCACGATCGAAATGCAAGTGCAACCCGATTGGATTGGCCGGCCCGCACGCAAAACAGTTGCCGTCGTCAAATGGAATGTCGCCCGGGATCATCGGCCGATTTTGAGTCGATCCGCCAAGTATCCCGGAAGGTGGCAGGCGTGGATCTTATGCTGCACTTCGTCGATCGGATAGGGATAGCGCACCCATTCGACGCGCCGTTTCTCGGGTTCGTAGAAGACGAACGACGCTTCCGGATTGAGGTCGCGCGGCTGCCCGACGCTTCCGACGTCGACGATATAGCGCAGCGCCGGATCGAGCTCGAGCTCGCCGCCGTGCTGCATGTGCTTGAGACCGATGCTTCCGTCGGCTTGCTGCACCCAGTACTCGGCGATGTGCGTGTGGCCGATGAAGACCAGCGGCGCGTCGGTGCGCTCGAACGCCGAGGCGGCGGTGCGTTTATCGAGCACGTATTCGAAGTAGTTGACCGGCGCGCCGTGCACCAGCAAAAACTCCGGCAGCCGCAGCTCGTACGGCAGCGTGTTGAGCCACTTGCGGCTGTCGTCGTCGAGCACCGATTGCGTCCACGCGATCGCTTCGCGCGCCGCGTCGTTGAAGTACTCGACGCCGTAGTTCTCGGTCGCGGCGAGATCGTGGTTGCCGAGCACGGCGTGAACGCTCCGCTCGCGCAACAGGGCGACGCACTCGTTGGGATTGGGCCCGTAGCCGACCATGTCGCCCAGCGAGATGACGCGGTCGTCCGGCTCCATCATGGCCATGGCGATTTTCAGCGAATCGAGATTGCCGTGGACGTCGGAGACGATGGCGTAGCGCGTCATCTCGCCTCCACAGGCGATTCAGACAGCACGGCGCGAAACGCGTCCGCGAAGGCGTGCCGCATCTCGGAAGTACCGGCGCTGACGCGAACGCAGCGGTCGAGCGGTGCGGCTCCCGGCTTGCGGATCCACACGCCGCGGCGGAGCAGCTCGTTCATGACGGCCGTCGCGCGTTCGGCGCTCCCTAAATCGATGCAAACGAAGTTCGCGCACGACTCGACGTACCCTAGTGCCAGCTCGCGCGCCAGCGCATAGTAGTCGTCGCGCGCCCGCGCCGTCTCGCGCACCACGTAGTCGCGAAACGCTTCGTCTTGCAGCGAGGCCAGCGCACCGATTTGCGCGTTGCGATTGATGCCGTAGTGCAGCCGAATCTTTTGGAAGATCTCGACGATGGCTTTGCTCGCGAGTCCATAGCCGATACGTGCGCCGGCCATCCCGTAAGCTTTGGAAAACGTTCGCATGCGAACGATTCGGTCTTCGAACGCCGGCGGCAGTAAGTCCGTTTCGTCGACGAAATCGGCGTACGCTTCGTCGAGCAGGAACAGCGAATCGTGCGGCAACCGTTCGAAGAATCGCGCGATCCCGTCGCGCTTCACGAACGACCCGCTCGGATTGTCCGGGTTTGCCAAGTAAACGATTGCGGGGCGTTCGCGCCCTGCGATCTCGAGCATAGCGTCGAGGTCGAGCGTTCCGTCGTCGCGATACGGCGCGTAGAGCAAACGCCCGCCGTACCCGATGACGTGATAGTTGAACGTCGGATAGGTGCCGCGCGTCGTCAGCGCGGCGGCGCCCGGCGTAACGAACGCGCGCACCGCCAAACCCATCACGTCGTCGATACCCGAGCCGACGGTGATTTGCTCCGGCGAACAGCGGTGTTTGGCGGCGAGCGCGTCGCGCAGATCGAGCGATTCCGGATCGCCGTACCAGCTCAAGCGTGAAAGCTCCGCCGTCATCGCTGCGACGGCTTTGGGCGACGGTCCGAACGCGCTTTCGTTGGCGCCCAAGCGCAGCAGCTCACCGTGACCCGTTTCGCGCATCAGCTGCTCGGGGCCGACGAACGGCACGGTGGCGGGAATCGCCTCGATGGCAGGCGTGGGACGAATCAACGTGTTCCTTTCAACTTCCGATGAAACGGTGGACCGTTACGATCGCCCCTTCAGCCCAATGGTCGTCGCGCTCGTCCATGATGACGTATCCCCCGGCGCGCGCCGTCAAGCTCACCGAAAACGAGCGTAGAGGGAGTGGATGCGCCACGGGGGCCCCAGCCTCATCTTCGAGCGCAACCGGGACGTACCACGTCCAGCCGGACCGGCCGCGCAAGGGCGCGGCCAGGCGGGCTCGCAGCGACGGCGCAACGATCGGCGCGCCGGTCAGCGCTGCCACGATGGGCGCCGCCACCGCTTCGAGCATCATCAGCGCCGACGTCGGATTTCCGGGCAGACCCAGAATGGGTTTTGCGCCCAAAGCGCCCAGCAGCAACGGTTTTCCGGGCCGCAGCCGCAGGCCGTGAACCACGACGCCCGGCTCGCCTAGCGCAGCAACCGCGCCCGGGAGCCGGTCGCGTTCGCCGACCGACGACCCGCCGGTAACCACGACGGCGTCGCATTGGTCGAGTGCCGTGCGCAACCCATCGTTGAAGGCGCGCTCTTCATCGGCCAGCGTCGGAAAGTGACGAACGCGCGCGCCCATCGCGGTTAACGACGCCGCGATTGCGTAGCGGTTGGAATCGCGCACTTCGCCCGGCCGCGGGCGTTGCGAGGGCGGCACGATTTCGTCGCCCGAAGAAAGCACGCCGACCAGCGGCTGACGGTACACCGCAACGTCGGTCATACCGAGCGCCGCAAAAAGACCGACGTGCGGCGATCCGATACGAAGCCGGGCACGCAGAACGCGCTCGCCGCGACGCATGTCGGCACCCATCTCGATCGCGTTTTCGCCGCTTTCGACGGCGGTGTCGATGCGAACGGTTCCGTTCGAAACGGTCGCGTTCTCGATCGGAACGACGGCATCGGATCCCTCGGGAAGCGCGCCGCCGGTCGGTATTCGCACCGCGCATCCGCCGGCCAGCGACGTCTCACTATGGCCCATCCGCACGTCGCCGGCGATTCGCAGCGAGCCAGGCGTCGACGCGGCTGCGACGGCGAAACCATCCATCGCCGAACGCACAACGCTGGGATAATCGTCGTCGGCAATCGCATCTTCGGCCAAAACGCGCCCGAACGCGCGCTCGAACGGGACGCGCTCGGTGTCCGGCGGCGGCACGGTGACGTGCGAGAAAAACGTAACGATAGCCTGGCGCGGCGCGACGAGCTTTTCTTCGTCGAAACCTCGGCCCGGTAGGAGTGCCTTTGCAGAGCGCGTAATGGCGCGTTTTTCCATATGCTCGATATCGTCGTCGTTCGCCGCGATCCCGATCGCGTTCGACGGTCGGCCCGTCGCCGCGGGCACGACCCGTCGTTCGTCGATGACGTTCTGCGCTACGACGTGGAGTACCGCTCGGCGCTTTCCACAGTCGAGCAGGCGCAAGCCGAGAAAAATCGGCTCTCCGCGGAGATCGGAAAAGCCGTCGACAAGGCTGCCGCAGCGCGCGAACTGCGCCCACGGATCGACGAGTTGAGCGTCACGATTTCGCAACGCGAGGGGCGCGCGAAAGCGCTTGCACCCGATACGCCGGGCTCGCCGCTGCGCGATCTGTTGGAGAATACGCCGAACCTTCTCGACGATTCGGTTCCCGAAGGCACGACTGAAGCCGACAACGTCGAAGTGCGCGTCTGGGGCACGCCGCGCGCGTTCGATTTTACGCCTAAACCGCATTGGGAAGTCGGCGAAGGACTCGACATCGTCGACTTCGAGCGTGCCGCAAAACTCTCGGGAAGCCGCTTTGCGCTGCTGCGGGGCGCGGGCGCGCGACTGTCGCGTGCACTCGTCAACTTCTTCCTAGATCGCGCGATCGAAGCGGGATACGTCGAAGTGAATCCGCCGCTGCTCGTCAACCGTTCCACGATGTGGTCGACCGGCCAACTCAGCAAGTTTGCCGACGCGATGTTTGCCGATGCGGACGCGGATCTCTTCATGATTCCGACCGCGGAGGTTCCCCTCACCGCGATGCACGGCAACGAGATTCTCACCATCGGCGATCTGCCGCGCCGGTACACCGCTTACACGCCTTGTTTTCGCAAAGAAGCCGGCGCCGCCGGAAAAGACACGCGTGGGTTGATTCGGCTGCATCAGTTCGAAAAAGTCGAGCTCGTTTGGCTCGCGGCGCCCGAGGCGTCGTTCGACGCGCTCGAACGTTTGGTGGGCGATGCGGAGGCGTGCCTCCAAGCCCTCGAGCTGCCGCATCGCGTCGTGGCGCTGTGTGGGGGCGACGTCGGCTTCAACGCCGCCAAAACCTACGACGTCGAGGTGTGGCTTCCGAGCGTCAACGCGTATCGCGAGATCAGCTCGTGTTCGAACTGCACCGATTTTCAAGCGCGCCGCGCGGCAATTCGTTTCCGCCGGGATCCAAAATCGAAACCGGAACTCGCACACACGCTCAACGGATCCGCGCTCGCCATCGGTCGCACGCTCGTCGCGATTTTAGAAAACTATCAGCAGGCCGACGGCAGCGTCGCGGTTCCGAAGGTGTTGCAACCCTACACCAAGTTCGACCGCATCGCATCACCTTCGTAGAGTCGTATCGCCCCGAGCCTGGGTACGATGCGCGTATGCCGAAGAAAAAGCATCGTTACTCTGAAAAAGACCACCGCCAGATCGAGCACATCCAAGAAAGCGAAGAAGCGCGCGGTCACTCCCAGCCCGAAGCCGAAGCGATCGGATACGCGACCGTTAATAAGCAGAATCCGTCGAAACACCGGTACACCGCGAAAGAGAAACGCCAAGCCGAGCACATCGTGGAGTCGGAGGAAGCGCGCGGTAAATCAGAGTCCGAAGCCAAAAGTATCGCCTACGCGACGGTCAACAAGCGCTCTCACTAGGGGGTGGGGGAGCGACGAAAACGGGAATCTGCGCTAAGCTCAGTCACACCACATCGGCCACAGGCGTTTCACAGTTAAATTTGCGTAGCCCGTAGTTGCCCGTATCTCGGAAGTGGTTTAAAGGAGTCGTAATGGCGCACCGCTCCATTGGCTTTTTGGCAGTCGCACTCACCGTTACGATGGCTGCCTGTAGCTCGTCGTCGCCGGTCCCGTCGGTCCCCTCCCTCCCCTCGGTCTTGCATGCCTCGGCCGAAAGCGGCCTTTACCCGATGGCGACCTCGGACGCGGCATACCCCGCATGTCCGGCGCAAACGCGCAAGCGTGGTGAGTTGCGCTGCTTTGCATGGGTCCGCCGAGATTTGCATCCGCTCGATGACGGGCGCCATGGAGTACCGGGCGGCGTCGGGTACGGGCCGCGCGATTTGGCGTCGGCGTACGGTCTCGATCAGAGCCAGGGCGTGGGTCAGACCGTCGCAATCGTCGACGCTTATCGGTACTACACGGCGGTCTCCGACCTGATATCCTATCGCAAAGCCGCCGGATTGCCGCCGTGCACGATCACGAACGGATGCCTGCGCATCGTCAATCAAGAAGGCGTGAGAAACCCCTTACCCCCGCTTGCGCCGCCGTATCAAATGGGCTGGCTCATCGAGCAGGCGCTAGATCTCGAAGTGGTCTCGGCCGTCTGTCCGCGATGCAAGATCATCCTTGTCGAAGCGAACACCTCAGCTTTTTCCGACTTGCTCTCCGCCGTCCATACGGCTTTAAAGCTATCGAGGATCGTGAGCATGTCGTTCGGCGCACCGGAAAAGGAAGCGGGAAGACTCTCGCTATTACCCGCATCCGGATACGCCCTCGTTGCGAGCGCCGGCGATTCCGGAGGCGGACTCCGCGGCGGCGGCCCGTCGGCCCCATGCGTGTGGACCTCCATTATTTGCGTCGGCGGCACGATGCTCACCCATAAAGCAAACAAATGGACGAGCGTCGTCTGGAACGACGAGCAAGTCAACGAGTGCGGCGGGCCGTGCGGTGCTACCGGAAGCGGATGCAGCCTGGTCGTCGCCAAGCCGAGCTGGCAACACGACGCCGGATGCGCGATGCGTTCGGAAGCCGACATTTCGGCCGATGCCAGCATCCGAACGCCGTTTGCCGTCTACAGTTCGGTGATCCCCGGGACGGCGACGCATCCCGGGTTCCATTGGGGGGGCGTCGCCGGAACGAGCCTCGCCGCACCTATGATCGCCGCAATGATTGGGCTGGCGGGGAACGCGTATCACTTGCACGGCGCACAGGAAATCTGGGAGAATCACGAGTCGCTCACCAGCGTCGAAGTTGGAACGAACGTGTATCTACCGGTAACGGGCGCGTGCGCGTCGAGCGTGCGCTACATCTGCATTGCTAGGCAAGGCTACGACGGACCGGCCGGCTGGGGAAGTCCTAGCGGAACGAGCGATCTTTAAAGGGCATCGGCGAGTGCGTCGACCGCACGGGAACGCGATTGCACCATCGCGCCGGCAGGGAAAAACGCTTCGATGCGGACCCGCGTGTGCGAAGCGTCGACGCGATCGAACGAGCATCGCACGCGTTCGTTGTTGACCAGCCCGAATGCCGCTTCCAAAAAGCCCCCGCGTCGATCGTCGATCGTAACGTTCGCACCCAGCGTGAGTTCGACCGCCGACAGCACGCGCGCGTAAGCGCTATCGTAATCGAGGTTCAGTTCGACGTCGCGATGCGGACGTAAACCGATGCCGGGCGCGGGCTTTCCCAGTCCGAGCCATCTGATGAGAAACACGGTCAGCGTACCGCGAGAAATGCGGCGCCGAGACCGGCGGCCGCGAGCAGACCGAGCACCGACGCCGGAATCCAGCTCTCGCGTTGCCGCGAGAACGCAACGGTGTAGACCGCTTTGAGCACGTTGTTCGACGACGCGGCGATGAGAATGGCGCTCGCCGCGGTCGTCAACGAGAGCGCCGCCGTTTGGTTTTGCGCGATGCTGAGCACGAACGGATCGATATCGGTAACGCCGACGACGGCGGCCAAACCGTAAACACCGCTGCTCCCGAGATTAGCCTGCACGTAACCGACGATGTACGCGATCAGGACGAAGAGCGCCGCAAAGATCAACGCCGTTCCCAGCTGCAGCGGGTTGGGCGGGCGTGACGTAGCGACCGTTTTCGTTTCGCCGCGCGAACGCACCGCTGCAAACGCCGCGCTCAGCACCGCCAGCACGAGCATCGGCGGGGCGAGTTTTGCGCCCAACGACGCATTGAAGAGTACGCACACGACGAGTATGCGCAGATACATCATCGCCGTCGCAGCGATGATGCCGGCTTCGATTTCGGACGTCATCTTCTCGTCGCGCGAACGCCGCGCCAAAACGACGGTCGTCGCCGTCGACGAGTACAGGCCGCCGAGAACCGCTCCAAACATCGTTCCGCGCTGCGGAAAGACGTACGTCGCCAACAAGTAGCTCACGTAGGAAATCGTCGACACGGCGACCACGGCAAGCCAAATACCGAACGGCGTAATTTTCGTGTGCGGAATCGCCGGTAATCCCTCGAGCAGCGGCAGCACGACGCCGACTAAGATGAGAAACTTGCCGGCGGTGAGGACTTCCTGATCGGAGACGCGGTGCGCCCAATCGTGCAACGTTTGCTTTCCGCCCAGCAATAAGACGGCTGCAACGGCGATACCGACCGAGACCCACAGCGGCTGCGTCAGCGCAATCGGTCCCAGCACGTAGGCGAGCACGCCGGAAATCGGCACGATGAACGTTCCCTCGCCGTGATCTTCCGTCGACAAGTCGTGCCGGACGTAGGCGTAAATCCACGAGCCGACGACGAGAAGTCCCGCGGTAAAGGCGGCGCCGTAGTGCGGCTCGAGGAGAAAGAGCGCGCCGCCGGCAAGCGCCAGCAGCGGAAACGTCCGAACGCCGCCGGGATGACGCGGAAGTTGTCCGGAGTAGAACTCTTCGAACGCGAACCCGAAAAAGAGCGACAACCCGAGCAGCAGCGCCAAGCGTTCGGCGCCGACTCCGGCAATCGTCACGATTGTTCTCGAATGAGCTCCAGAAGCCGATTGCGATCCAGATATCGAATGTGGCCGCGCTCGCGGCGAAGCGCGCCGCGCGACTCCAAGTCGGCGATAGCGCGCGCCGCCACTTCCTTAACCGTACCGGCCGCGGCCGCGATCTGCGACTGCGTGATCGATGCCAGCGACGTCACCGCAGGCGCCAGACCGCGCTCGGGCACCGCATACGGCAGCAGCACGCCGGCGATGCGCGAGATAATCGGCTGCGACCCTTGCGCGGAGAGCGTATCGTTGACGTGGCGCAGACGCTGCGCCAAGATCACGCCAAGCGACCGCGTGAGCTCCGGATGGCGCTCCGCGATGTCGTCGAGCAACTTCCACGGAAGCTTCACGATGCGGGCGGTCTTCGAAAACGCGACGATGCGTGCGTTTTCCAACCCGCGATCGAAGTACTCGGCAACCCCGAAAAGTTCGTTGGGAAAAATCGCGTACAAGATCCGCTCGCGCAGATCTTCGCCGCCCTTGGCACGAGCGACCATCCCTTCGATCACCATGCCGACGAACGGCCAATGCTCGTTTTCGTCGACGAGCATTTCACCGCGGCGCCCGCTCAGCAGAATCGCGGCGGTCGCCAGCTCCTCGAGCGCGGCATCGTCGAGGGACGAAAATGCCGCGCACGATTCAAAATGCGCGATCAGAGGGTGGCGCTTGACTTCGCCTGCCGCGGCACGAGGCGTCATGCTGACGCGCCAAACCCGGCGCGCGACGCGGCGCGTCTCGATCAAGAAGCCGTTGGTGCGCTGGCCCGCGATACCACTAGATAGCCCGCGGGGCTCGTTTTCGGTTATAAAGGTGAGAGATGCACCGGTCGGCAAGCGGTTAAGGGCCTCCTCAACCACGGCCGGGCGGTCCCAGACGGGAGTTCCACGGAGGTCGATTTCTGGGGATTCAATCACACCGTCACGTTCTCGGCGAGCTAAGCGCTCTACTTCCTAGATGAACGCCCGCCCACATTCGAGAGGATTTCTATAGCATGGTAAGCTCGTTTGCCGCTCGTACGGCCGCCTTGGCGCTGGTCGTGGCGATTTCGGCAGCGTTGCCCCCCAACGCAGGCGCCCAGGAAACGGCGGCCAGCGCTCCAACGCAATATCACTACTCGACTAGCGTGACGCCGGTGTACGGCTCGAAGTATCCGATTGCCGGTCATCTCGACCTCGAAGTATTCCCAAGCGGTATCGTTCGCGGATACTACCACAACGCGTACCAAAAGGCGTTCATCCAAGTGGTTGGCGGTCGCGACGGAAACTACATTTGGTTCGACATTGGCCCCACGCTCGCCGATCTCGGCTTCGGCGTCGCTCTTCCACCCGGCGGCAGGTTCCACGTGGTGGCGACGCTGAGCACGGACAACGCGTTCCGCGGTCAGCTCTACGAAGAAGCGGCGAACGTCGGAACCCCACAGATGGGTGCCACCACGCCGTCATACGCGTACGGCGGCGCGCCCGGAGCGTTCACGGCCCCGAACCCCCAATATGCGGCCGCCGCTAACGCAGGCTCGGCGGGGCCTGAGAACTCAGCCGACCAGCTCATCTTCGCCGCGACGCCGATCGACAAGAGCGCCGACGACTACCAAGGGAAGTACTAGTCGCCGGTCTGCGCACGCCGAGCGGGCGCGAGCGCGGCGGGATTCTTGAGGGCCTTCCAGGCCTTGTCCGCCGCCGGTGAGAGATGGTCCATGTGTTTGAGGAAGAGCGTCAGCTGCCACAGCTGGCGCTCTTGCAACATCGGGCCGAAGGCCGGCATTCCCGTCAGGCGAATCCCGTGATCGACCTTCCAGTACGTCTCGCCGTCGGGGTCGTCTTCCACCCCGTGCTTGCCGAGTTGCGGCGCGTGCTGATACAGACCCATGGCGACGTTGGACGCCGCCGCGTCAGCCGCGCCATGACAGACGATGCAGTTCTCGCCATAGAGCTTGATGCCGGCAACGAGGTTCGCGTCGTCGAGCGGTAACGGGTTGGGTGTCGTGGGGGCACCGCGCTTAATGGTCGCGCGCAGCGACGTCTTGGCCGCCCACGTTTCGAATCGCGACGGCTTGGCGTCGGCGTTGGCCGGCATGAGTCCGCGCTCGATGCCGAAATAGCCCCCGAAGAGCAGCACGGCTGCGGCCAGCACCACGCCGACAATAATTCCGCGTATCATTGGGGGGCTTTTCGATGCGTCATATCGCGTGCTTTCTCATCGCATCCACAGTGTTACCCGCCTGCAACGCGGTTCGCGCGGTTCCAGCGCAATTCGGTACTGCGAGCGCCGTCGCACGCGTCGCTCCGAGCGGCGTGCAAAACGTGGGCGGCTGTCAGATCTTCCCCACGCCGCCGCCGAGCGGCGCGACCGGCAACGACTGGTGGAATCAGGACATCTCGAAGTATCCCGTCGATCCGAAATCCTCGACGTACATCGCGCATCTTCCGGGCAACCTTCATCCGGATTTCGGGCACGAAGCTTATTACGGAATACCGTTCAACATCGTTCCGGCAAGTCAGCCGAAGGTTCCGGTTCATTTCTTGAAATACGCATCGTCGAGCGTTCCCGGCCCGTATCCGATACCGCCCAACGCGGAAGTCGAAGGTCAGCCGCGTTATCATACCGGCGATCGCCATCTGCTGGTCTTGCAGCAGGGGACGTGCACGCTCTACGAGATGTGGGAAGCCGTCGAGAAGAGCTCCGGACAGTCGTGGGATGCTGCCAACGGCGCCGTCTTCAACCTCGGATCCAATAAGCTATGGCCAAAAAACTGGACGTCGGCAGACGCCGCCGGCCTACCGATCCTTCCGGCGCTCATCAAGTGCCAAGAAGTCGCGGCCGGGTCGATCGATCATCCTCTCCGCGTTACGTTCGAACGGACGTACCCTGGATTTATCACGCCGGCAAGGCATCACACGGGCGCATTCAGCGGAGATTCGAACTATCCGCCGATGGGAGCCCGCTTGCGCCTGAAAGCGTCGTTTAACATCTCACACTTCAATCGCGTCTCGAAAATTATCCTTACGGCGATGCAGAAATATGGGATGCTGGTTGCGGATAACGGATCGAACTGGTACTTCCAAGGCCAGGGCGGCAAAGAGGCCTCGTGCTGGAACGACAACGACCTCGATCAGCTAAAAGCGATCGCCGGAAAGAACTTCGAAGTCGTCGACACGGGAAAGGTTCAGCGCTAACTGGCCTGCGCTTCGTCTAACTTGATGCGCAGGACGATCGTCGTGGACTCGCGGCTCGAGCGAATCTGCACGCCGTCGGTAAAGGCGTGCATCAGCTCGATGCCGCGGCCCCGCTCTTCGCGCGGAACGTAAGGACGCCAGCGGCCAAAGTCTTCTACGGTCAGCACGAGGTGATCGTGCTGCATATCGATTCGTAAGAAAATCAATCCGCCGGGTTCGCCTCGGTAGCCGTGCTCGATCGCATTGGCGATCGCCTCGCCGAGCGCGACGAGCACGCCGAAACGCCGCTCCGCGGACATCTGCAGCGGTTCGAGCTCTCGCGTGACGATCGCGCGCGCCAGCGGCGAGACCATCGGCAGTGCCGAAAAAACGTACTCGCGGACCGGCGCGGTGCGCTCGAGTACCAGCACGGCGGCGTCGTCGCGGTTCGATTTCCCGCCGAAGACGCGCTCTTGAACGGCCTCGGCCGTCTTCTCGCGGTCCGTGCCGCTAAGCTCGGCAATCGCCGAGAGCAATAGCTCTTCGCCGGCGATGAGATCGCGCTCGTTCTCGATCAGACCGTCGGTATAAAACACGACCCGCGCGTCTTGCGGAACCGTGAACTGCCAGGTAATCGCCTCGACCCGCGGAGCGCATCCCAATGGCAGACCTCCGGTCGGCAATCGTCGCGGTATCGAGTTCGGCAGCGCGAGGATCGGCGGAGGATGACCGGATGCAGCATACGTGAGCAGGCTGGTGACCGGATCGTACGTTCCAAAGATCGCCGTGACCATGCCGATCGATTCGCGCAACCGAATGGCGCTGTTGACGTAGTCGAGGACGGCCGAAGGAGATTCGCTGCCGATCGCCGCCATTCGCATCGCCTGCCGCACCTCACCCATGATGACGGCCGCGTCGATTCCGTGGCCGGCAACGTCGCCGACCGAAATAGCCGTGCGGCCGTCGGGAAGCGGGAACGCGTCATACCAGTCCCCGCCCACGTCGGCTTCTTCGCTTGCCGGCCGGTACGCGGCCGAAAAATGAAACTCAGGTTGCTTCGGCAAGACTTCGGGCAACAGCGCGCGCTGGAACCGGTCGGCCACGCGGTGTTCGCGCAGCATCGCTGCGTGCCCGGCGACGACGGCCGCGAGCTGCAGCGCGAGCAGCCGGACCCCTTGATGGATCGCCTCGTCGAACCCCTGATCCGAATCGGTCTCACACGAGATTTCGCCCAGATGATGCCGCCCGGCGGTAAGCCGCTCGCTGACTCGACCCTTGTCACCGATTGGTTGACTGGCCTGATTTCCCGCAACTACCACGAATTCGTCCAGCTCCAGTGCCTCGATGACCACGCGTATCGAGCACCGGTCTGCAAACGCTCGTACGCACAGTTCGGCGATGGTGGTGAGTTTTTCTACGATATCCGTGGAAGCGGTTAAAGCCTGCCCGGCCGCAGCCAGCAGGTCGAGAACGACGTTAAGCCGCTCGGCCGAAATGTCAAGCGAGCGCACAGCTAGTTTTTATCCCAGTATGGCGGTGATTAAACCGGCCCGCTTGGTGGGAATAAGCAAGGGCTACCCTGTGGAGGTCGGAGATGGCTATAGCTCCTCCTAAGAGAGAGTTTAAGGCGTTGGACCAACGCCAATTACTCACTGCGCTGCGCGCGTTTCGCCGCGGCGATTTTACGGCTCGGCTTCCGTTGAACCTTTCTGGTGTCGACGGAGAGATCGCCGAAGCATTCAACGATTGCATCGAGCAGAACGCTCGCCTAGCGGCCGAGCTGCAGCGCGTGAGCACGGTCGTCGGGCGCGAGGGGCGGATCACGCAGCGCGCGTCGCTGGGCTCGGTCGCCGGAGCGTGGCACGGCTACGTCGACTCGGTGAACACGCTCATCGCCGACCTTACGCAACCGATGGCGGAAGCGGGTCGCGTGCTCGGTGCCGTTGCCAACGGCGACTTGACCAAACGGATGGCGCTCGAGATCGAAGGGCGACCGCTCAAAGGCGAGTTCCTGCGCTCCAGCAAGCTGATCAACACGATGGTCGACCAGCTCAACGCCTTCGCATCGGAAGTCACGCGCGTCGCGCGCGAAGTCGGTTCCGAAGGCAAGCTCGGCGGACAAGCCCTCGTCAAGGGCGTCGCCGGAACGTGGAAAGACTTGACCGATTCGGTCAACACGATGGCCGGCAATCTCACCAATCAAGTCCGTAACATCGCGGAAGTCTCCACCGCGATCGCTAACGGCGACCTCTCCAAGAAGATCACCGTCGAAGCGCGCGGCGAGATCCTCGAGCTCAAAGGCACCATCAATACGATGGTCGACCAACTCAACGGGTTCGCGTCGGAAGTGACGCGCGTCGCGCGCGAAGTCGGTTCCGAAGGCAAGCTCGGAGGTCAGGCCGTCGTCAAAGGCGTCGGCGGCACGTGGAAAGACTTGACCGATTCGGTCAACACGATGGCCGGTAACCTCACCAATCAGGTTCGTAACATCGCCGAAGTCACCACCGCGGTCGCCAAGGGCGACCTCTCCAAGAAGATTACCGTCGACGTCAAGGGAGAAATTCTCGAACTCAAAGGCACCATCAACACGATGGTCGATCAACTCAACGCCTTTGCGTCCGAAGTCACGCGCGTTGCGCGCGAAGTCGGCTCCGAAGGCAAGCTCGGCGGCCAGGCACAGGTGCAAGGCGTTAGCGGTACGTGGAAAGATCTCACCGATTCGGTGAACTTCATGGCCTCGAACCTGACCAACCAAGTTCGAAACATCGCCGAAGTCACCACCGCCGTCGCCCGAGGCGACCTCTCGCGCAAAATCACCGTCGAAGTTCGCGGCGAAATCCTCGAGCTCAAGAACACCATCAACACCATGGTCGATCAGCTCAGCTCCTTCGCTTCCGAAGTCACCCGCGTCGCGCGCGAAGTCGGCTCGGAAGGCAAACTCGGCGGCCAAGCCGTCGTCAACGGCGTCGGCGGCACGTGGAAAGACTTGACCGACTCGGTCAA
>DASXGW010000015.1 GCA_036488875.1 Candidatus Baltobacteraceae bacterium
ACGGCCGCAGAAATGGCGCTCTATGCCTCAAAAGGGACACAAACCGCAAACTGACCATCCCTGGAAAGGCGACGTCCTGCCCCACACCTGGGGGGCCGTTTCTGACGTGCGCTCAGGGGACCTCACCGCGTTGCGCTAACAGCGACTCCAGCGCCTCGGCAACGACGCGCAGATCCTCCTCGAACTTCGCCAGCTCGCGGTGCCTCGTGGCCGAGTCCGGGGCTCGGAGGATCGACGAGGGGTGAACGGTCGCGATCACAGCGGCGGCCGGCACCAGACCCTCCAGAACGCGGCCTCGGTTGGGCGTGAGCCGGAACTTCGGGCCGAGCAGCGCCTGGGCGGCCGTGGCCCCCAGGGCCACCACGATCGCCGGCTTGACGACCGCGATCTCGGCCTGCAGCCACGGCTCGCAGGCGCGGATCTCGATCGTTCGCGGCTTGCTATGAATCCGGCGCTTTCCGCGGGTCACGAACTTGAAATGCTTGACGGCGTTGGTGACGTACGCATCCTCGATCGCGATGCCGGCGCGTTCCATCGCGTCGCGCAGCACCCGACCGGCCGGCCCGACGAACGGGTGACCGGTACGATCCTCGCTGTCGCCGGGCTGCTCGCCGACGAACATAACGCGTGCCCGCTTGGGGCCCTCGCCGAAAACCGTTTGCGTCGCGTGCTTGTAGAGATCGCATCCGCGACACTGCGCCGCGTCTTCGCGCAAGGCGCGTAGCGAAAGTCGTTTCGGGAGGTACTGCGCCGCAGTCCGGGCTTTCATGCGCAAGACCGTACCCAGGTCGTCGCTTTTGGGTAAACGAGTTTTTGCTTGAGGAAGGAGCTACAAAACGATGGATGCGATCGCATTGCTTAAACGCGACCACACCGAAGTAAAAGAGATGTTCACGCAGGTCGAAGAGCTAAGTGAGCGTGCCACCGCTACGCGCGCTAAGCTCTGCGAGAAGATCGTCCAGGCTCTGGACCTGCACACGAAGATCGAGGAGAACGTTTTCTACCCTGCGTTCCGGGCGCGGGCCGAGGATGAAGAAGAGCGCGAGAAGATCCTCGAAGCGTTCGAAGAGCACAACGTCGCCAAGATGCTCATCGGCGAGCTGCAGAATCTGGATCCGGCCGACGAAACGTTCCAGCCGAAACTCATGGTGCTGATCGAATCGGTTCGCCACCACATCAAAGAAGAGGAGGGCCAGCTCTTCAAAATGGCGCGCGACCTCTTCGACAAGGACGAGCTCAACGCGCTCGGCGAGGAGCTCGAAACGGCGAAAGCGGCGGGAGGCGAGGCGCCCGCAAAAGCCGGCACCCGCACCGGCGAGATCGAGAGCCGCCGGCCGGCCCGGCGCTGAACTGCGGCTCAGGACCCTAAGAGCACAGCCGCGAAGCCGTCGGCGTGGACGTTATCGCGCTCGACGGCCGCGGCTATGCCAAGTTCTTAGCCGCCGGCACGTACTTCCTGCGGAAGTACCGCCAGGTCCTCAACGATCTCAACGTCTTCCCGGTGCCTGACGGCGACACCGGGACGAACATGTATTTGACCGTGCGATCGGCGATGCTCGAAGCCGCGAAGCTGCACGGCGAGCCGATCTCCGAAGTCGCGGCTCGAGCGGCCGAAGGCAGCCTGATGGGCGCACGCGGTAACTCCGGCGTAATCATTTCGCAAATGCTGCGCGGTTTCGCGCATCACGTGCGGCATCGCGCCGAGATCGACACGTTCGTGCTCGCAACCGGCATGCGCGAAGCGTCGGCCGCCGCGCGACAGGCCCTGATGCGGCCGGTCGAGGGCACGATTATCTCGGTCGCCGACGCCGCTGCCGACGCCGCGTATCATCTGGCGCTCAAGGAGCCCGACTTCTACCGTTTCGTCACCGGCGTGCTGCGCGCGGCCAACGATGCGCTCGACCGAACGCCCGACCAGCTTCCGGTACTAAAGGAAGCCGGAGTCGTCGACTCGGGCGGCGCCGGATTCGTCTACTTCCTCGAGGGAATTTTGAGTTTTCTTCCCGACGTCAAGGTTCGCGCGACGGCTTTTCCTCGCCGCCCCGTACGGCAGAACGTTTTCACGCAGCATCAAGTCGTCGGCGAAAATAAATTTTGTACCGAGTTCGTCCTCGAGCAGGCGTCGATAAGCGTCCACGACCTGCGCCATCTGCTCGAGCCGCGCGGCGAGTCGCTGCTCGTGATCGGCGCGGAGCCGACGATCAAAGTGCACCTGCATACCGATAGCCCCGAAAAAGTCAAGGAGATTGCCGGTAAGCACGGCGTGCTCACGCGCGTCAAAGTCGACAATATGGAGCAGCAGCACAACGTGCTCGTCGTCGACAAACCGGAGCGCGCGTATTCGATCGCTGCGATCGTGCCCGGCGACGGCTTCGACCGCATCGTCAAAGAACTCGGCGTCGAAGTCGTGGTATCGGGGGCGAAGAACCCGAGCGTTCGCGATCTGCTTTTGGCCGTCAACAAGTGCCTCAGCGACGTGGTCTATCTGTTCGTCAACGACAAGAACGTTGCGCTCGCGGCAGCCGAAGTCACCAAGCTCACCGATAAGCACGTGCACGTCGTTGCGAGCAAAGACATTGTCGGCGGTATCGCGGGTCTATTTGCGTTCCGCATCGTGGCCGGCGGCGCCGCGCCGAGCGACGAAGCGATCGCTTCGGCGGTCGCGGGCGCGCGCGGCGCGCAGGTCTTCATCGCCGGTAAGGATGCGACGCTGGACGGCGTCAGCGTCGGCCGCGGGAAGCCGGCCGCCGTGGTAGCAAACCGCTTGGTTGGCGGCGATAGCCTTGCCGGCGTCTCCCGGGGCGCATTGGAAGCGATGGGCGCGGCCGGCGGCGGCTTGATTACGGTCTACTACGGGGGCGCGCAGAAGGAACGGGACGCTCAGCGGATGAGCGAAGAGCTCCAAGCGGCATTTCCGGACGCCGACGTCGAATACTATTACGGCGGTATGAAAAACGCGGAGTTTTGGCTGTCGTTAGATGGGTAGCACGAGCAACGGAAGGCCGCGCATAGCGGTCGACGCAATGGGGGGCGATCACGCGCCCGAAGAAATCGTGGCTGGGGCGCTCCTGGCGGCGGCCGAATCGGATGCGACCGTTACGCTCGTCGGCGACGAAACAGCGGTTCGCAAGCTGTTAAAGGGCCCGGCGGCCGAACGAATCACGGTCGTTCACGCACCCGAAGCCGTTCCGATGGATCTCGCGCCGTCGGCAGCACTGCGCTCTTCGGAGCGCACGTCGCTAGGTGTCGCGGTCGGACTCATCAAGAAAGGCGAGGCCGACGCGGTCGTCTCGGCCGGAAACAGCGGCGCATTCTTGGCGATTGCGTTCGTCCGGCTGCGCACGATCGAAGGGATCTCGCGCCCGGCAATTGCGACCATCTGGCCCGCCCTCAACGGTCCCACCGTGATGCTCGATTCCGGCGCGAACGTCGACTGCCGTCCCGAGTGGCTCGTGCAGTTCGGCGTCATGGGCTCCGCATACGCCAAGGCCGTGCTCGATATTCCCGAGCCGCGCGTCGGGTTGCTGTCGAACGGCGAGGAGCGCACGAAAGGCAATCAACAGGTTCTCGAAGCGGCAAAGCTGCTCGAGGCCGCGCCCGTGAAGTTCATCGGCAACGTCGAGGGTCGCGACATGTTTCACAATGCCGCCGACGTCGTTGTCGCCGACGGATTCGTCGGCAACGTGGTGCTCAAGACGGCAGAAGGGTTAATCTCCGCTTTCGGCGGTGTGATGCGCGACACGCTTCTCGGCGGCAACATTTTGACGAAGTTCGGCGCGGTCATGCTCTCGCCGGCGTTGCGCAAGCTGCGCAGCAACTACGACTGGGAAACCTACGGCGGCGCGCCGCTGCTGGGCTTGCGCGGAAACTGCATCTACACGCACGGACGCGCGAGCCGCAGCGCGATCAAGCACGCAATCCTGGCGGCGGTTAAAGAAGTCGATCGCGACGTCGTGGGCAAGATCAGCGAGCTGATCGCGCCGCACGTCACTACCCCGGTACCCTAATGGCTACCGCGATCGTCACCGATTCCACGTCGGACATCGAACCCGCCAGGGCCGCGGAGCTCGGCATCACCGTCGTGCCGCTGTTCGTGCTATTCGGCGAGCGCGGATACAAAGATTACGTCGAGCTGTCGCGCAGCGAGTTTTATCACAAGCTGCAAAACGAATCCGTCCTGCCGATTACCTCGCAGCCGACCGCGGCAATGTACGAAGAAGCCTTTAAACCGCTGGCGGAAGCCGGCGACGACATTCTCTGCATCGCGATATCGTCGCACCTGTCCGGTACGATGAACGCGGCGCGTGCCGGCGCCGAGCGCTTTCCCAACGCGCGAATCACCATCTACGACTCGGAAAGCGTTGCCGGCGGTTTGGGCATGATGGTCCTGCGCGCGCGCGAGCTCGCGACCGGGGGCGCGAGCGTGCCGGACATCGTCGCCGAGCTCGACCGGTGGCGCGCGACGCAGCGGCTGTATGCGTGCATTCCCGACCTCTCGCATCTGCAGCGCACCGGTCGCATCGGCAAGGCGCGCGCCGTGTTAGGTACGCTGATGAAAATCGTGCCGGTGCTGGCCCTCAAAGACGGCCAAGTCGGTGCCGAGGCGCAAGTGCGAACGTTTGCGCGCGCGCAAGACACGATGCTCGATTTGCTCGTGGCTGCCGCGCCCGATCCGGCGTCCGCGCGGTTCCTCGTCGTGCACACGAACGCGCCGCACCTCGCCGCCGCGGCGATGGGCAAGCTGCGCGACCGGTTGAACGGAGCCGTGCCGAAGATGCTGGAGATTTGGGAAGCCGGACCGGTAATCGCAACGCACGCCGGCGCCGGTGCGGTGGGCGCATGCGTCGCGCAGGGAGCGTAGTTGCTCGGCGTTTACGTTCATTTGCCGTTTTGTCCGTATCTGTGCCCGTACTGCGATTTTGCGAAATGGCCGCTGCGCGCGAGCGCTGCCAAGCAATATCTCGCGGCACTGTACGCCGAACTGCAATCGTCGCCGCGCGAAGCCGCCGCCACGCTTTTTCTCGGCGGAGGAACGCCCAACGCGTACGACGCGGAAACCCTCGCCGAGCTCGTTACTCGTCTGCGCAGCCATTACGCGATGCCCGACGGTGCCGAGGTCAGCATCGAGATCAATCCCGAGCTCGTACGCGACGGCGACTTTACGCGGTACCGCGAGGCGGGGATTACGCGCGTTTCCATCGGCGTGCAATCGTTTGTTCCCGCTGAGATCGCAGTGCTGGGACGCAAGCACGCACCCGACGACATTGTGAAGGTCGTGACGACGGCGCGAAACGCCGGCATCGCGTCGATGTCCCTCGATCTCATCTTCGCCGTACCCGGTCAAACGCCGCAGTCGTGGCGCGCGTCGCTCGATCGAGCTATCGCGCTCGACGTCGATCACATTTCGACCTACGGGCTGACGGTCGAAGCCAATACGCCGTACGCGGCATGGCAGCTGCGCGAACCGGCCGCGTTTCTCGATGACGGCCGTGAAGCCGAACTGTACGCGATCGCGCTTGAGGCGCTTCACGCGGCCGGATACGAGCAGTACGAAATCAGCAACTTCGCGCGCAGTGGGCACCGCTGCGCACATAACGCCCATTACTGGGCCAACGGCGAGTATGTGGGCTTAGGGGTCGGTGCCGCGTCGTATCGCGCCGGCCTACGCTCCGTGCACACACGCTCCTTGGAGCGCTACGAGACCGCGGCGCTGGCCGGCGAGGAGATCCCCTCCGAAGGCGAGCGGCTGGATGCCCTGCACCGAGCCGGCGAGGCGATTATGCTCGCTCTGCGCACCACGCAAGGGGTCCGGCTGAGGGAGTTCAAAGAGCGATACGGCGTCGATGTCGTCGAGCACTACGCACCCGTGCTCGCGCGCTACTCCGAGGTGGGGCTGCTCGAACGAACCGGCGATTCTATGCGGCTGACCGAGCGTGGGCGGTTCGTCGCCAACGACGTTTGCGGGGCCTTCGTAACATTCGATTAACCGGAAGTAATCTCTCAGCGACGGTCCTTCGCGCCGCGTTTATCGTGGTCTTCGGCGTGACGGGCTTCTTGCTCGGTCGCGAGGCGTACTACAATCTGTTCTCGCTGCACTTCGCAAGCGAAGGTTTGCAGTACACGTTTCTCATTCTTTCGCCGGTTCTCGGGGCGATCATCGGCGCGCTGCTGGCGCCGCTCGCGCAGTCGCTCTTCGAAGGCGAGCTCGAGCTGGTCGAGCGCGCCATGGAACGGCTGTCGCCGGCGGAAATTGCCGGTGGGGCGGTCGGCCTTATCGTCGGTTTGGTGATCGCCTACCTCATCAAGAGCATCGCGTTCGAGTTCGTCTCCGGCGGCGGCAAAGCGGGAACGTACGTCGCGATCGTCGTGTATCTCATCGTCGCGGTTTTTGCCGCATACCTGGGCGCGCGCGTTGGCGCAAAGACGCGGATCGTTCCGGTCGCGCGTTCGGCCGCCGGCTCGTCGTCGGTTCCCAAGCTCGTCGATACGTCGGCCATCGTCGACGGGCGTATCGTCGAGGTCGTCGAGAGCGGCTTCTTGGATGGCAGCCTGGTCGTGCCGCGTTTCGTGCTGCGCGAGCTCCAGGCGATCTCCGATTCCACCGATCCGCTCAAGCGTACGCGCGGGCGGCGCGGTTTCGACGTGCTGTCAAAGCTGCAAGAGCTGTCGTCATTCGAGATTTCCGAGCGCGACTTCGCCGACATGGCGCCGGGCAACGTCGACGCGCGCCTGGTGCGCCTCGCGCAAGAGCTCGGCGCGAAGCTGATCACCACCGATTACAACCTCAATCGCGTCGCGCACGTCGAAGGCGTGGCGGTGCTCAATCTCAACGAGCTCGCCAATGCCGTCAAACCGGTCGTTTTGCCGGGCGAAGAGCTGCGCATCGCCGTCGTGCGCGAAGGCAAAGAGATGCATCAAGGCGTCGGCTACCTCGAAGACGGCACGATGATCGTGGTCGAGCACGGACGCCGGCTGATCGGCGAAGAGAGCGACGTCGTCGTTACGAGCGTGCTGCAAACCGCTGCGGGACGCATGATCTTCGCACGGCTCAAGCGCGACAATCCCGCGGAGGCGCGGCATTGACGGCAGCCGCATCCTGGGCGGCAGTAATCGTCGCGGCCGGTCGCGGCACGCGCTTCGGACGCCCGAAACAGTTTCTCGAGCTGGCCGGATTGCCCATGGTCGGATGGTCGATTCGCACGTTTGCGGGAATGCCCGAGATCGACGAGGTCGTTATCGCCACCGAGATCGACTGGATCGAGCGCATGCGCGAGTTGAGCGCGAGCGTGGCACCGCATCGAACCGTCACGGTCGTTGCCGGCGGCTCGTCGCGTCAAGCCAGCGTCTTTGCGGGCGTGCGCGCGGTTTCCGAGCGCTGTGACGCGGCGTTCGTGCACGACGGCGCGCGTCCGCTCGTGCGCGAAGACGACGTGCGAGCCGGCATGGCCGAAGTTCGCGCAGGCCGCGCCGCGCTGCTCGCCGCTCCGGTCGTCGACACGATCAAAGTCGTCGATGCCGCGACGCGCGCGGTGCGCGAAACGCTGGACCGCTCGCAGTTGTGGGCGGCGCAGACGCCGCAGTTCGCGTTGCGCTCCGATCTGTTGCGCGCGCACGAGCGCGCGCTCGCCGACGGTATCGATGCGACCGACGACGCCGCACTGCTCGAACGGATCGGCGTCGAAGTCGCCGTCGTTGCGTCGACCACCGAAAACTTCAAAGTCACCCTGCCCGAGGACGTCGCGCGCGCGGAAGCTTTTCTACGAGAGCGTATCGCGGGATGAGGATCGGCCACGGCTTCGACGCGCATACGTTGGTGGAAGGCCGCAAGCTCATCTTGGGGGGCGTCGCGGTTCCGTTCGAGCGCGGCGCGTTGGGACACTCCGATGCCGACGTGTTGGCGCACGCGATTGCCGATGCGATTCTCGGTGCTGCGGCCCTGGGCGATTTGGGCGGCCGTTTCCCCGATACCGACGCGCGCTGGAAGGATGCCGATTCGATGCAGCTTCTGGCGCAATGTGCCGACGACGTCAGGGACGCGGGCTTTCGCGTGATCAACGTCGACGCCACCATTGTCGTCGACCGCCCGAAACTCGCTCCGTTCGTGGCGGCGATGCGGCAGAGCGTCGCGGCGCGACTGCGCGTCGACGTCAATGCCGTCAGCGTCAAAGCCAAGACCAGCGAGGGAATGGGTTATACCGGCGACGGCAGCGGTATCGCCGTCTATGCCGTCGCGCTGCTCGACGAAGCGAAGTGACCCGCGACGAGCTGGCGGAAGCGATGCAGCGCTGGGGCGTGCTCGAGGATCCCGCGCCTCCGGCGGCGTTGCGCTGGATCGACACGTTCTTGGATGCGTACGGCGCGGAAGTTCGCGACGTCGACGACGCCAAGCCCTTCGTCGCCGCCCTTCGCATGGAATCGTGCATCATTCCGGCGCTGGAACTCGAGCGTCTACGCTCGCGCGACGTCTTGTATTTTCTGGACACGATCGGCCAATACGTCGATCATCAAGCGGAGCTGCGCGGTCTACCGCTGGAGCACGACGTGCCGGTCATGGCAGCGGAGTTCGGAATCGCGGCCGACGACGCGTTTGCGGCACTGCGCATGGCGCTCACCGGCGAGAAAGCGGGACCGCCGCTGGAACTGCTCTTCCCGCTGCTGGGTCACGATCGCATTCTCATCCGGATCGGTGCCGTCAACTCACGGCTGCTTCACGGGCGCGGCCTCGACCCGATCAAGTTCGGTCCCGGGGGGGAGCCGTTCGAGCCCATCAAGGGGAAAAAACCTGGCGTTGACGAGACGGGTTAGACTACTACAGTATGGGGAGTCCCCTAGAAACCTTGATGGCCGATCTCCGAGCGCCGCTGGAACGCGATCCGGCGGCGCGCGGCTGGCTCGACGTCGTCCTGTCGTATCCCGGCTTTCACGCGATAGCGGCGCATCGTTTCACCCATCCGCTATATCGCGCGGGCATACCGCTGTTGCCGCGCTTCTTATCGCAGGTCGTGCGCTTCTTTACCGGCGTGGAGATTCACCCGGGCGCGAAGATTGGTAAAGGCGTGTTCATCGATCACGGCATGGGCGTCGTCATCGGCGAGACCGCCGAAGTCGGGGACGGCAGCACGATCTACCAGGGTGTGACCTTGGGCGGCACGAGCTTGGCGCACGGTAAGCGGCATCCGACACTGGGGCGCAACGTCACGGTCGGCGTGAACGCCGCCGTCCTCGGCGCAATCACGTTAGGCGATAACGTCAAGGTCGGCGGTGGCTCCGTCGTGGTGAAAGACGTGCCGGCCAACGCGACCGTCGTCGGCGTACCCGCACGAATCGTCGCACAGGATGGCCGGCCGATTCGCGTGGTTCCCGATCGCCCGCAAGTCGAAATGCCCGATCCGAACGCCGACGCGATTGGCCGCCTTCTGCAGACCGTGACCGCGCTCGAGCAGCGCGTTGCCGAACTGGAGCAAGGCGACGCGCAAGAAGAAGCCTGGAGCTGGGTAATCTGATCCTTCGACTTGGCTTCGCTACGCTCAGGACTGCGCGCCTTCGGCGCTTGGCGATAAGGTAATTGGAATTGTGAGGCTCTACAACACTAGGACACGGCAGGTTGAGGAGTTCGTACCGCTGCGGGATGGCGAGGTCGGCATCTACGTCTGCGGCATGACGCCGTCGGCGCAAGCGCATCTGGGGCACGCGCGGTCTTTTCTGTTCTTCGACGTGCTGCGCCGTTACCTGACGCACAAGGGCTATACGGTGAGGTACGTCCAGAACGTTACCGACATCGACGACCGGAGTATTCGCGAGGGCCAAGCGACGGGTCAGGATTATCACGCCGTCATCGACCGCTACTATGGAGAGTTCAAGGCGTCGATGCGCAAGCTCGGCGTGCTCGAGTACGACGACGAACCGTACGCAACGCGCTACATCGAGCCGATTCAGACGATGATCCGTGAGCTGATCGATCGAGGTCACGCCTATGCCACCGGCGACGGCATCTACTATCGCGTTTCGACCTTCCCCAGGTACGGCAAGCTCGCCAACCGCAACATCGACGAGCTCGAGGCCGGTGCGCGCATCGAGGTGGACGAGCAGAAAGAAGATCCGCTGGACTTCGCGCTCTGGAAGTTCGCCAAGCCGGGCGAGCCGAAGTGGCCGTTCCCGCCGTTTGGCGAGGGCCGGCCGGGGTGGCATATCGAGTGCTCGGCGATGTCGCGCGGACTGCTCGATCCGCAGGGCGTCGGGTTCGACATCCACGGCGGCGGCGCCGATCTCATCTTCCCGCATCACGAAAACGAGATTGCCCAAAGCGAGCCGTTGATGGATCGGCCGCCGATGGCAAACGTCTGGGTGCACGGCGGGCTGCTGCTGTTCGAAAACCGCAAGATGTCCAAATCGCTGGGAAACTTCGAGCCGCTTTCGCAGTTGCTGGAGCGCCACGATCCGCAAGCGATCCGGCTGCTCTTTCTTCAAACCGGTTATCGCAAGGTGATGAACTTCACCGAAGGGTCGATTGCAGCGGCGGCCGTCACGTTGCGTCAACTCAAGCGAAAGTATCGAGCGCTCACTGCGGGCGAGCGCGCCGGTGTCGCCGACGCGGCGCTGCTGGCGAAGATCGAAGCAGCGCTCGACGACGACATGAACACCGCCGTCGCGCTCGCCGAGTTGTTGGGCGACAAAACTGCGTCGCTGGAGACGTTTACCCGTGCGATCGCGCTGCTTGGACTCGAACCGAACCCGTCGTGGCTCGAAGAGCCCAAAGCGGAGTTGCCGGCAGATTTCGTCGAGCGCGTTAGCGCCGCCGTTGCAGACGTGTCGTTCAACGGCGCGACGCCGCAAGAGGCGCTCGATCGCGTGATAGAACTGCGTACGCAGGCGCGCGCACGCAAGGAATGGGCGGAATCCGATCGCCTGCGCGACGCGCTGCTGGCGTGCGGCGTCGAGCTCAAGGACTCTAAAGAAGGAACGGCGTGGACCGTCGCCGGCCTCCCGTAAGCCGCGCGGGGGGACCCGGCAGCCGCCGCGAACGTGCTCGCGCTCGTTTTGATTTTGACGACGTCGTGTACGGCATTCACGCGATCGAGGAATCGCTGGCCGCCGGCGAGCGTCTGCGCACGATCCACGTTGCGGCCGACCGTAAGAAAGACGCCATCTTACGCCAACTGCTCGGGCGCGCGAAGGAGCTCAACGTTCCGGTGCGTTTCGAGGATCGCGGGTTCTTCGCCGAGCTGCCCTTCAAGGCGCATCAAGGCGTCGTGGCCGTCGGCGAGCCGTTTGCGTATCGAACGCTGCACGACGTGCTCGGCGCGCCGCGGCGTGACGGGTCGTCGCGCTTGTTCGTCGTTTTGGATCACCTCACGGACCCGCACAACGTCGGCGCCATCGTGCGCACGGCCGAGGCCGCCGGTGCCGACGCGCTCGTGCTGCCCGAGCGCCGCTCGGCCGGGATGAACGCCACCGTCCGCAAAGCGGCCGCCGGCGCGGCGGCGCACTTGCCGATCGCTCGCGTCGCCAACGTCGCCGACGCGATTCGCGTGATGAAGAAGAGCGGTATATGGATCGCCGGCGCCGATGCCGGAGACGGTGCGGTCGCGATGGCGCAAGCCGACATGAAAGTCGACTTGGCGCTGGTCGTCGGGGCCGAAGGCAGCGGCTTAGCGCCGCTGGTAAAACGCGAGTGCGATTATCTCGTGCGCATTCCCATGCACGGTAAGGTGTCGTCGCTCAACGCGTCGGTAGCGTTTGCTATTCTTGCGTACGAAGCGCTTCGTCAACGCTCTCGCACGCGTTGAACTGCTCCGCGAGTCCGGTGATCTCGAAGATTCGATGAACCGAACCGCTCTTTGGAACCACGACGTGCAGCCGATCGTTGATCAGCTTGTGCGTCGTTGCGAGCACGCGCAGACCGCTCGAATCCATGTACGTACATGCCGAGAGCTCCACGACCACTTCCCGATCGCCCTGGGTTAGCTGCCCAAGAGCCGCTTCAAACTCACCGGCATTGGCCAAGTCCACTTCACCCAAAACGTGAAGGATCTCGGTAGCGGGTTTCTCTTCGCGAATAAACGCGGCCAAGGGCGGCTCTTTATGGGAGAGTTTTTGCTCGTCTAACATCTTCATAATAATATCGCAGCTAAACGTTGGCGTTACAACCGTGATGCAGGCCGTGTTTTAAACCGGCTATGGCCTGGTTACCCGGTGAGGGTATCGCGTTGTGATATTAGTTGTCGCGGCCGGCAAAATTGCGCGCGGCTGCCATGAGCGGTCCTTGGATTTCCTCGAGCGGCTGGCTGCGCAGAAGCATTGTGGGCGACCTGTCATCCAGCCCGGGATTCGTACCTTGGAACCAGGCCCGGATCATGGTGGCGTCTTCTTTGATGGCGATCATCCGCGCGAGTTGGAGGGCGAAGCGCAAAACGTGGGGACGCTGCGGTTTACGGCCGTTTAGCCACTGCATGACGGCCCGCGTCTCGTTGACGCCCGCGATCGCGGCTACGACCGTTGGGCCCAGAATGTCGATGAGCTCCTGGACCACTTGCTTGAGCGGTACAGAAATCGCATGGTTATGCGAATCGACGTCGTTCAGAACCATGCCCCGGTATTCCCTGCACAGGGCGTTTCACACCTTCAATCCCCCAATGGAGTGCCTAGGCTTTCCCAGGTTCGCGAGCTTAGGCTCCGCCCGCTAGATTCGTCCTTGACGCGGGAGGGGCGCCCTCCTATAATCGCATGGATGTGCCGCGCCCGATGGGCCACGGCCTGCGCATGCGGCACACGGACCCAGAAGGCAGACGACAAATGGCAATGACCCATCCCATTTCGGATGGTGTGGAATATCACGAACGGGCCGACGAAGAGCTCGTCGCCATCGCGAAAACCGGCGATAATCTCGCGATGGAGTTCCTCCTCAACAAGTACAAGAACTTCGTACGCATCAAGGCCAAGAGCTACTTTTTGATCGGCGCGGACCGCGAGGACATCATCCAGGAAGGTATGATCGGCCTCTACAAAGCCGTGCGCGACTTCAAGGCGGACAAACTGTCGAGCTTCCGGGCGTTTGCCGAGCTCTGCATCACCCGGCAGATCATCACGGCGATCAAGACCGCGACCCGTCAGAAGCACATTCCGCTCAACCAGTACATCTCGCTGAACAAGCCGATTTACGACGAAGACAGCGAGCGGACGCTGCTCGACGTTATGGCGTCGCAAAAGACGTCGGATCCCGAAGAGCTGGTCGTGACGCAGGAAGTCTCCGACGACATCCGCCAGCGCATCCGGCAGAATCTGTCGGAGCTGGAGTCGCAGGTGCTCGAATCGTACCTGGAAGGCAAGAGCTACCAGGAGATGGCCCGCGATCTGGGCCGTCACGTGAAATCGATCGACAACGCGCTCCAGCGCGTGAAGCGCAAGATCGAGAAGAATCTCGCCGAGTTCGAGTTTCAGTAGATCCGAAGGGAACGCAATACTACAGGAGGCCGGCTAAATGCCGGCCTCCTTTTTCTCGCTCGGGGGAACCTCCATAGCCCCTTCCACTATGGAGCGTTTCACGATCAAGTACCCTCGCCGGTGCAAGATGATCTCGAGGACCTCGAGGACCAGCTGCCAGAAGTTCTTGTTTTCGGCCAGCTCGGGAATGAGCATCCGAAGGTACGGCCGTACTGCCGCCTCGTCTTGGAAATCGCAAGCCAGCTCTTCAATCTGTTTGGAAAGCAGCATCATTACTTTTTTACCGCAAGGCGCTCACATTAAACGTGGCTGGGAAAGGTTTTACTCGCGCGTAACCATCTCGACGGCGGCCCGATAGACCGCGTCGCGGTCGGCGACGGGGTCGACGACGAAGACCTGCGTCTCGCCGTTTTGCGGCTCGATGCACACCGTCACCCGGCCGCGGGCGCAGACGTCCATGCAACTCGTGCTGACCGCGCGGATCGGTCCCCAGTAGCCTTCCTCCTTGAGCTTGGCCTTGAGCCAGTCGCGTAAGTGGAAGTCGCCGATCTGGGCGGCAACGTCGGGGTCTTCCTCGGGGATACGCTCTTTGAAGCAACGCTCGCAAACCAGCACGAGCCCCTTGCCAAGCCATTTCGGTTTAACGGGGTGCACCAAAACCTCCGAGCAGAACCGTCCAGGGCTCGACCGTGACGAGTCGCAGCATGCCGTTGGCCCAGGGGTCGGTTGCAAGCCGCGAGCGCACGGCGTCATCGTTGGGCGCGTCCACGACGTGCATGATGCGCGGCGCGCTGTCCTCGTTGCCCAGCGGGCCGCCGGCGAGGATGAATCGGTCGTCCGCGAGCTTATCCATGAACGCGGCGTGCTCGTCCCACTGCTGCTGCCGGCGCATCGGCTGCGACCAATTCCACGCACCGCCGCGCTCGACGGTTACTACAAAATATGGCATATAAGGTTCTTTTGAAAGGGTGGTGAGCCGACGGCCGGATTCGAACCGGCGGTGTCTTTCGAACGTGATTACAAATCACGCGCCTTCAACCACTCAGCCACGTCGGCGCTCAGAGATCTAAGACGATTTGTAGGTCGGCCTCGGTTTCAACGGGTCCGAGCCGCCTCCTGGAATGTTTCTCTAGTCGCGAACCTTTCTCACCCGCTAGAGCGATCGGGTTCTCGCGTCCTCCTAGGCGCTTGGCTCGACCACGCCCTCGGTTCAAGGCGCGATACGTTGGGGTCAGGGCGTGACAGTTAGGGCAGAGGAGAATAAGGTTGTCGAGTTTTGTGTTTTGCCAGTTCCCGTCGATGTGCTCGACTTCGAGCGGCCTTAACCCTGTGGTTGGATGCACCTCGTTCCAGCCACATCTTGCGCAGCGATCCCCGTAATATTCCCGAAGAAAACGCTTGACGAACGTTTGTCCACCGGTAGGTGGATAGAGTCCGCGGCGTAAAAGGTCGACGCGCATTTTGTATTCAAACTGGAACTGACAACGCAACGAACAATACTTAGTCGCACCTTGTTTGACCTCACCGCCGCAGAGGTTCCTACACCACCCACGAAACTTCTTTTTATTCATACGCGTATCATAGATGTCAGATGTGCCAACTGGGTGGCATTTTAGTTCGAAACAATCCAGGAAATTTGCTCGTATATAGTAACGAAACATGATGATGCGTTGGCTGGCTCTCGTATCGTTCACGATCGCGCTAACGACGTGCAGCGGAACGCAATTTCGTGAGACCGTCCATAAGTCGATATCGACGGGCGCCGCTCCAGTGGTGCATATCGATAACAGCGTCGGCGAAATCCGCGTCACCGGTTCGCCGAGCCACAGCATCGACATCGAGGCCGTCAAAAGCGGGATGAGCGAAGAGGCCGTCCGCAACATCGACATCGACGTGCGGTCGCAAGACAACACGGTCACGATTGCCACCAAGTATCGCAACTTCGGCAGCGGCGGCGTACGCTACACGATCTCGGTGCCGGCCGGCGCGTCGCTGGACATCAACAACACCACGGGCGCGGTCCGTATCGACGGCGTCGACGGCGACGTGACGGCCGCCACGCAAACGGGTGAGGTCGACGCCACGGTCGGCCGCGTCGCCGGGCGGCGTTCCATCGATCTGACGGCGACCACCGGCGCCTTGAGGCTGGCAATCGATCCGCACAGCGACGCTCGCGTCGAGGCCTCGACGACCGTCGGCGCGGTCAGCAGCGACTTCGATTCGGTCGGATCCGCACGCCGGAACGTCGTGGGAGCGAGCGCGTCGGGGACGATCGGCAGCGGCAGCGCTTCGATTCGCCTTACCACGACCACGGGCGCCATCGCGCTGCGCCGCAGCTAGTAAATGCCGCGACCCGCGTAGAAGCTCCAGAATCTCTGCGTCTCGTCAAAGGAGCGTTCTATGCGTCGTTGTCGCACCGCGTTTTTCGCCGCGCTGTTGCTTGCCGTTCCGGCAGCGGCTTTTGCCGCAGCCCCTTCGGGCGGCATGCAGTTGCCGCCCCAGCCAAAGGTACGCCCGGCCGGAATGCCCGCGGATGCCGTGATGGTTTCACCGTGCGTCGCGTCGATGGGCGAGCACTGGATCGATATGAAGAACGCACCCCTTGGGCCAATTTACGGCACGTATAAGGGCAAGGTGGTCTTCACCGAGATCATGCCGACGCTTAAGCAGCTGCAGCAAGGCTTTAGCTATGCCAACATTCGCGCGCTGCCTGGTTACACGATCAATCACATCGACGTTGCATTCGAACCGAAGGGTCACGAGGGCCTGATGGTGCCCCACTACGACATCCACGCGTATTATATTACGCGTGCCGAGCAGATGAAGATCTGCCCGAAGGGCATCCCCGATCCGGCGATGCCGCCGATGAATTATTAGGCGGTAGTCGCGTGCGTCTCGAGATTGCCCGAGCGACGATCGACGATCTCGAGGCGCTGCTGCCGCTCGTTACCGCGTACCGCGTCTTCTACGAGCGCGACCCCGAGGCGCAGCGCGAGCGCGCCTTCGTCGAGCGCAATCTAAATGACGGCCGTTCCACCATCTTTCTTGCGCGCGAAACGGAGCGCGATTCCATCGTCGGCTTCGTGCAGCTCTTTCAAACGTACAGCACCGTGTGGCTCGGACCGCAGCTCATTCTGGAGGACCTCTTCGTTGCGCCCGAAGCGCGCGGCGGCGGCGCGGCGACGAAGCTGCTCGAACGCGCCGAGGCCTACGCGCGCGAGATCGGCGCCGTGGGCATGTTCTTAGAGACCGCAATGGACAACGAGACCGCGCAGCGCGTGTACGAACGCGCCGGCTGGACCCGCGAAAACCGCTTTTACAAGTACAACGCGAAGCTCTGATTTAGCAGGGGCTACTTCATCAACAGCTGCGGGAAAAATAGAAATACCGCGCCCAAAAGCGCGATGAACGTGCCGCTCAGGACTTCGCCGTAACGCTCGATCGGGCCCAAATCGATGTCGCGGATCGCTCGCAGCGAGGCCAGCGTGACGGCGACGTACGTCCCGATCGTGCAGAATGCAAAGACTACGGCCATGACGATCAGGAGGCCAAAACCAAAACGGCTAGCCGAGAAGAATGCCGGAATCCCTTCGATCATCGGTGACGAGCCGAGAATCAAAAGGAGGGCCGTCCGCGACGACGCTTGATGTTGATGCTCGTGCACGGCGGCGAGCGCAAGACTTCCGTCGACCTCGTGCCAGTCGTGAGAGTCGTGTTCGTGCCAATGCCGGTGCTGCGTTCCATCGCGGTGGCGGTGAAGGTGCGCATGGCTGAAGCGCGCGTGGTCCGTTCCGCCGCGTGTCCGTAACTCTCGTACGCTGCCGACTGTCAGCCAAGATCCAAACCCGAACAGTGCAAGACTCGAGATCGTATCCACGAGCTGGCCATAGTGAACCGCGACCGCGAGACCAGCGAGCCAGACCACAAGAGCGATCGCGAGCGTTGAAACGGTGTGTCCCGTCCCGGCGATTGCCGCCGCACGAGCCGCGCGCAGCGGCGACCATCCCTGTTGTCGTGCCAACACGGTTCTCGGAGCCCAATGATCGGGAACCAAGGTGTGTAAGACGCCCACCGCCGCGACGGCGAGGATTAGGAGACCAGCAGCCGTTATTGAACGACGATCCAGTCGACGATCTTGTACTGGGCGCCCGTACTGGTGATCGTGAGCGACCCGTTGCCGAACGTACTAACGTGGAACGTCGCAATCGAAGTGCGCCCGTTCTTGACCTGGCCCGAGACGTAGGCGCGATTGCCTTGGCCCTGTCCGTGATACGTGCGTACACTGAGCGTATCGCCGTTGGGAAGCATGGCGCGCGCCACGTTCACGGTGTAGATGCGCCCGCGGTGTAAGGTCACCTTGATCGGAATCGAATAGGTTCCAAGCGCTGTGCCGCCGGCCAGCGTGAAGTCCGGCGTGGCAATCGGACACGACAGATTCTGCGTTGCCGTCTCGATGGACAGCGAGCCGATTACTCCGGAGAACGCTGTACCCGACGGCGTTGCCGACAGCGTGACGAACGTGCTGGGATCACCGGCGCGCGAGCCGCCAGAAAGCACGCCTCCTTGCCAGCCGAACGTGGAATCGAGCGAAACTATTCCGGATGGATCGTATCCGGCCGAATCGCTGCAGAAGGTGCCCGAGGTGCGGCTTCCCGGCATCACGACCAACTCGGCATCGGTTGCAAGCACCGTCGATTTGTTGGCGACGACTTGCGCGGCGGTCACGTTAGCGAAGCCTTCCGCAATGTCGGGCAAGCCGTACGCGCCGATGGTGGCATTGGAGTATGCCGACGTGGAGGTCGCCAACGCAAACGGCGTCGAGCGTCCTGGCGCGTACAGCGACGTGGCGTGGTGCACCGTTTCGCTGTGCGTGCCGGTCGACGTGTACGTGCGCACGTCGTCGACCGCAAGCCGCGCACATCCGGGTTCGTAGTAAACCAGTTCCTCAGTAGAGTTCGCGTCGCCGTTACGGGCGGGGGCGAACAGTTCGATACCGTCGCGGCACGAACGCAGGCGCGGCGCGCGGTGGAGCGCGTCGGGCGTCAGCCCGGTCCAGGCGTCGTCGGCGCTGACGAGCGCGAGTTGCCGAATGCGTCCACCAAAAGCGTTGGCCGCCGCAATACCGGTCGCCGCGTTCTGCGAGCCGGTGCGGCGCGCCAGGAGCGCGTCGGCCGTATCGCCGATCGTCTGGGTTGCGTCGTCGGTCGTTCCCGGTAACGATCCGTTACTTCCGGACATGCCGCTACAAGCGGTCATGGCCAGCGAGAAGGTCAGGGCCGAGACAACGAGACCGATCGGGGGACGTGCCATGCTGACGTACTCCGAAGTTGGTAAGCGAGGGGACTCTCTGCCTTAGATACTAGGCCAGGCGACAATGGTGTCACATGAGAGCAAAATGAGAGCCTGATTAGGGAGGCCTCCCTCTGACCCGAGGACTCTGGCGGGGTAGCATCGTACCCAGGTCTGCCCCCTATGGGTAGGTGGTCGAGTGGTTAAAGGCACCGGACTGTAAATTCGGCGCGCGAAAGCGCTACGCTGGTTCGAATCCAGCCCTGCCCAATTTCTCTCGCGGGCGTTGCATAGTGGTAATGCCCTTGCCTTCCAAGCAAGAGTCGCGGGTTCGATTCCCGCCGCCCGCTCCAGGATTTTTCCGCGGTGATGCACTGTTTGAATGTCAGTGACTAAAAAAGAAACCGCCGCTGGCGCAATGCATGGAATGCCGGCGGATTTTCGCAAGGCGATCGAGTCCGACCCAGCAGCGAAGAAGCTATGGGCCGCCATCACGCCGCTGGCGCGCAATGAATGGATCTGCTGGGTGACGTCGGCCAAGAAAGAAGAAACCAGGAGCCGCCGGATAACCGTCGGCCTCGACAAAATGCGCAAGGGTATGCGCCGGCCTTGCTGCTGGCCGGGTTGTCCGCATCGTTGAAAATGCGTCCGGTTCCCCTTCGTCTCGTCTCCGGTCTTCTGGGCCTTGGCATTGGCATTGTACTTTCCGCTTGCGGCGGCGGCGTTTCGACGCTGCCGCCCGCGCCTTCGGCGCTCCGCCTTTCGACGCCCGGCGTTGTAGCGCGCGTCATCTCGGCGCGGGGAGCCGTGTACGATAGCAGTTCCACCGGATGCATCGTCTCGTACGACGGCGTGATTTGGTACGAGGTGCCGTCCGGAACGTTTCCGCCGATTGCCGTGAAGACGGCGAAATGCGGCGCATCCGATTTGAGTTCGCACGCATCGCCGCCGCGACCCACGTGGTCCGTACCGCACGGCAAAACCCAAACGAGATTCATTGCGACCTCCTTGACGTCGCTAAAAGGAACGCCCCCGGCCGGTCAACAGAGCATCGAAACGGCGGCACACGCCGCCGGCGTTCCGGTTTCGTGGCTCGTGTACAACGCACAGTACCTCGACGACATCGCTTCGTATAACGACTACCACCGCACCAACGGCGACGATATCGAGGCAAACGCCAACAAAGGCCTGTTCCAAGAGATGCGCCGCGACTGGTTTCCGTGGTTCGTTCCGACGGTCAGCGTCGAAGGGGTCAGTCGAGAGCGGAACATTTCCGGTTTGATGGCTTTGGGTTTGCACGCGTTTTGGGGGATCGCTTGGAACAGTCACGGCGTCGACGGTACGTACGATTACGGCGCTCCATGGGGCAGCTATTGCGCCGATCCAACTTCCTATAAGCGTCCCGATCCAAACGGTTCGTGTCCGCTGCTGGCGTTCGAATGGACGGCGCGCGACTTGACGCGCGCGTACCTGAGCGGGCACGAAGAGTATTTCTCGACCGATCCCGACGACTTGCAGCAGCGCGCCCGGTTTTCGGCGGCCGGCGCGCAAACCTATATCCGCGCGATCGCCGATAGTTACGCGGCTGCCGGTGAAACGCAGCCGATCGTGATGATGTCGCAACAAGAGAGCGGAATGAATACCGCTCCGGGTGACGCGGCGATCCTCGCGGCGCTCTACGATCAGGCCGCAACGGACGGCATGGTCGCGGAGAGTTTCGTACAAGCCGTGCCGGACGCCGCGGCGTTTTCGGCGGCGCCACGAGCGGTGCCGTTTCCGTTCATCCCGGGCGGGTTCAACGTGCCTTCCCCGATTCTCAACGGCGGCACGCTCTATCCGGCCACAATCGACTACCACGACGATAAAGTCGGGATGACGTTTCTAGCGGGCCACACGTTGCCGACACGCATGTTCCGGTATGCCGTCGATCGCGTCTCTCGCTTTAACGTGCCGTTCCCGACGGTGCCCGCATCACTCTACCCAAAACTGGAAAAAGCCGTCGTAAGCGGCGGCAACTTAGTGCTGCAGTTCCAGGCGCCGGTCGCACTGCGTGTGGGCATCGCGCTGTGGTCGGATCCGCGCAAGCTTGGTATCACGCAAAGCGGCGCGATCGCTGCGGGGCGAGCGGGCGAAGTCGTCGTCTTCAATCTGAAAAAGGGACCGAATCGGGTGCGCATCGGTTGCCCCGGATGCAACGGCACGACGCTTGCCTATTCGCTGTGAGAGTCTAAGGACAGCCCGTAGTTTTGGGAATCAGCACTCCATGAATGCAGCAGAAGGAGTACGGCGCGGGTTGATTGCCGGCGCTGCCGGCGTCACGGCACTCGACGCAATCACTTATCTCGATATGTTGGTTCGCGGGCGACCGGCCAGCGAAGTGCCGGGTCGCACGGTCAACGAGCTTGCGAAGAAGATCGGCATCGATCGGCTCGATGCCGACGATGAGAAGACGACCAATCGCCGTTCGGCGACCGGTGCGCTCGTTGGTTACGCCGACGGCGTCCTCAGCGGCGTCGCATACGGAGCATTGCGCTCGGCCGTGCGGATTCCGTGGCCGGTCGGAGCCGCGCTGCTGGCGGGCCTAACGTTACTCGTCGGTGAGGGAAGCGCCGTGCGTGCCGGTGTGGTCGATTGGTCGACGTGGAACGCGCAAGATTGGATCGCCGATTTGGTTCCGCGGCTCGCGTACGGCGGCGTCACCGCGCTGACCGTCGAAGCCCTTGACGCGTAAGAGAACGAGGAGTGTGCATCGCGATCTGACAAGCAAGCGCGTATGCAGGCTCCGGTCATAGAAACCGCGCGGCTCGTGCTGCGACCGCATCGGCTCGACGATTTCGAGGCATTGGCCGCGATGTGGCGCGAGCCGGCAATCGTGCGCTACATCAGCGGTAAGCCGTCGACGAGCGAACAGAGCTTCACGCGGCTGCTGCGCTACGCCGGTCATTGGTCGCTGCTCGGCTTCGGGTATTGGGTGATCGAGGATCGGCAAAGCGGCGCGTACGCGGGCGAAACGGGATTTGCCGATTACCACCGCGAGATCGAGCCGTCGCTCGATGGGATGCCGGAGCTGGGCTGGATGGTCGCGCCGCGCTGGCAAGGCAACGGCTATGCGACCGAGGCCGTGCAGGCGTGCGTATCGTGGGGCGCACAAAACTTCTCGGCCGGAACGAAGCTTGCGTGCATTATCACGCCCGATAACCTTGCATCGGTGCGCGTTGCCGAGAAGAGCGGCTTTTCGCTTCAGCTGCAAACGACGTACATGGGCGACGGCGTCGGCTTGTACACGCGCGATGCCGTTTAGCATCGAGGCGCTGGCGAGCGCGGATTTCGAGGCTTGGGTCGCGTTGCAGAAGCAGCTGTGGCCGCAGCAAACGCTCGACGAGCTTCGCCACGACGCGCGGGCGCTGCTGACGCGCGGAAAAATGGCGGCCGTGTTCGTCGCAAAGGCCGACGGCGAGGTTGTTGGATTCGCGGAGGCAACACTGCGCGTCGATTTCGTCAACGGCACGAGCACGTCGCCCGTGACGTTCCTCGAGGGGCTCTACGTGGCTCCGGCGTGGCGGCACAAAGGCGTCGCGCGGGCGCTTTGCGACGCGGTCGAACGATGGGGAGCGCGCAACGGCTGCACCGAGTTTGCGTCGGACGCGTTGGTCGAGAACGAGTCGGGCCGAGCTGTGCACGCCGCGCTTGGGTTTGCGGAGATCGAGAGCGTCGTATATTTCGTCAAGCCGATCGAGGTCGATGCAACGTAAGAGCGGCGGTCCGCGCTCGTGTTACAAGAATAACGGTGCGCCCAAAAGCGCGTTCGAAACGAAGAAGGAAGCCGAGCGCGCAATCCCGCGAACGAGCAAAGGTCTTAAGCCATACCACTGCGACAAACACGGCTGGCATCTAGGGCACTAAGAATAATAATTTCGGAGCGCGGCAAATCACGATGCCATACGTATGGCACATATGCTCGCTAAGATTGTTGCATGGAGCAATTACAAAAACGCGATACGAAACGTGTCGGCGATCTCTCAGAGGTTATCGTACTCTATGCCTTCGTCACCATGGGTTATCAGGTTTCCGTACCATGGGGCGAAAACAATCGCTATGATTTAATTCTGGAAAGAGGAAACACGTTATTAAGGATTCAGGTTAAGACCGGGCGCTTGCGCATGGGATCGATCTGGTTCAATGCGTACAGCTCGCATGCGCATCGGAACGGTGCCCAGCGCTCCTATAGAGGCGATGCCGATTATTTTGGAGTCTACTGTCCCGACGTGCAACGCGTCTTTTTGGTGCCGGTGGAAGACGTCACCGAAAACCAAGGATGTCTGAGATGGGAGCGGACGAAGAACAGCCAAAGCCGCAAGATCCGCTGGGCCGACCGTTACGTTCTTCCCATCGAGCCCGTGCAGCTCGTAGTAGGGCTTGAGGTCGTCGGCAGAGTATGTTCCGCGGGCGCCACTGGACCGCCGTCGTAGCTTAGTGGTAAAGCATCTGCATGGTAAGCAGAAGAGCATGGGTTCAATCCCCATCGACGGCTCCAGCTTCGAAGGCTCCTGCTCCCCGCTGGAGCCTTCCCAATTTCCAAGCCCTCTCGATTAAGGAGAAAGGGACGCGGCGCCGGCCCCCTGGAACATCACCCGCGTGGCTCGCGTTGGACTCACGGCGTTGCGTTATTGGCCGCTCGTACTGGTATTGGCCATCGTGCAGCCGTGGTACGCGTCGGCGCAGAACTCGTCGCGCATCGTCGTTCCCGCCGGCACGCTGATTCCCGTTCGCATCATCAGTCGAGTTTCGTCGTCAACGGCGACGCCCGGCGATACGCTCACGTTGCGCGCCGCCTCCGACGTTCCGGTGAACGGTTGGATCGTCGTGCGCAAAGGTGCGATCGGACAAGGCGAGATCGTTTCCGCGGTGCCTTCGAACTCGCACGGCCAAGTCGGCATGCTCGGCCTGCAAATGGATTGGATCACGCTCGCCGACGGACATCGCGCGCATCTTTCGACCGAGCGCGCGACCGGCGAAGCCGAAGCCGTACAACCGCAGCCGATGGTGATTCGCGCGAACGGCGGCGACGTGCGTCTCGACGGATCGCTCGAGCTTCCCGCATTCACCAGCGATAACGTCGTCGTCGTTGCAACCGCGCGCGCGGCCGCCGAAGGCGAATACGCGCCGACGGTCGCCGTCGTTCCGACACCGTCGCCGACTCCGCATCCGACGCCAACGCCCACGCCGGAGCCAACCGCAACGCCGGAGCCGACGCCGGCGCCGACTCCGCGTCCGACACCAACGCCGCGTCCGACACCAACGCCGCGTCCGACGCCAACGCCGACTCCGGAGCCGACACCAACGCCGGAGCCGACGCCAACCCCGACGCCGCGTCCGACACCAACGCCGCGTCCGACGCCGACACCCACGCCGGAACCAACGGCGACGCCGACCCCGCGTCCGACGCCGACCCCCACGCCGAAACCAACGGCGACGCCGACGCCGGAACCAACTCCCACGCCGACGCCGCGTCCCACGCCGACGCCGCGTCCAACGCCGACGCCGCGTCCAACGCCGACACCCACGCCCGTGCCGGCGCCGGAAGTCCTCGAAACGTTGCCCCCGCGTCCGCCTGCGCCCACGCCCACGACTGTGCCGGTGCCGTCGCCCGCGCCGACTCCGCCGAACGTCTTCCCCGAAGGCGCGACGGTCTTCGAAACGCGTGGAACGGGCTCGCGCACCACGCTGCCGTTCTCGGCGTCGGGAACGTGGGGTCTCACGTACTCATACGACTGCGCGCAGCAGCGCGACGTCGAACCGTCGTTTGCGCTGCGCATCGGCGGCGCCGCGATCTACCTCGCTCCGATCCAGCGAAGCGAGAGACACGCGACCGACACGGTGTACGTGCATCAGAGCGGTATGTTCTATTTGCAAATCGACACGCCGTGCGCGTGGCACGTCAAAGCATTTAACCAGGGATTGAATAGTAACGTGGGGTGGCTCGAAACGCTGCCTTAAAGCTTGCAGCGGCTTCGAGCGAACCCAGCGCGCGCAGCGCATCCGGAACGCCGATGACGACGTCCGTTTCGTCACACACCTCCGACGAGCTCAGCTGGAGAAAGCCCACCGCCACGTCGCATCCCACGTGCGATTCCCGCAGCATCGTGTCGAACGCGGCGGCCGGCTGAAGCGCGACGAGCGTCTCGGGTGCCGCGGTGTCGAGCGTTTCGTGTTGAAGCACGTCGTACTCTTCGACAACCGCTTTGACGTAGTTCTGGGTCTCTACCGGCATCTTACTCAAATGACCGCCGACCGATTCGACGTCGCCCGAACCGAAGTTGTATGCGGCGATCCCGGTCTGGACTCCGTAGCGATGGACCAGATACCCCAACGTGCGTGCGCCGCATTGAACGTTCTGCAAAGGATCGAAAGCGTCGTGTATTCCGCAGTCCGAAGCGGTCGCCGAGGCGAGCTGCATCATTCCAATAGCGCCGGCTTTACTAACCGCTTTTGGGTCGCCGCCGCTCTCGGCTTCGATAACGGCGCGAACTAAAGCTGGATCGAGCCCGCTAACCTCCGCTCCACGCTGGGCGTACCACTGCACGACCGGCGACGGCAAAGGCGATATTGTCGGGCTAGGTGTCGGCGCATTGATGACTGCTGTCAGCATCAATGCGTACATGGGCGCATCGATACCACCAAAAAGCCGGAATCACGCGTTGCGCCCGTCTGCTTGGACTAGTAAATGCGCGAGCCGTTAGGAAGCGCTCGTTCGGGTCGCAGCAAGACGACGCGTCCGGCGTCGTCGGCCGCCCCGAGCACCAGCACCTCGCTTTGAAAGCCGGCAATGCGTTTGGGCGGAAAGTTGACGACGCCGATGACTTGCGCGCCGACCAAACTCTCCGGCGCGTACAGATCGACGACCTGCGCGCTCGAGCGTTTAGTGCCGACGTCTTCTCCGAAATCGATCGTGAGCTTGTACGCCGGTTTGCGCGCTTGCGCAAACTCTTCGACGCCGACGACGGTGCCGACGCGCATATCGACTGCCGTAAACGCTGCGAAGTCGATCACCAGAGCGAGCCTTCGGTAACCAAAACGTAGAGGATCGGTCCTAACCCCCACACGATGCTGACGATGAACCACACGATCTTTTTGCCGTCGCTCATGTCGCCGCGGGTCGCGAGATTGATCCACATGAGAATCATCGCAATTGGGTGCAGAATCAAAGAGAGCAGAATTTCAAAGAGCAGTTTCATAGCCGGTACTTGGGTCCGCAACGGCGGAGAGCCTGGCGACCTGCGGGTCCCCAGCCTCGGGCGCATCCGCCCGGCCCCGGGCGGCGTTCTTGATATATCATGCGACACGACGTGACCCCCGAAGTGCAAAAAACCGAGCAAGACTGGAAGGCCGAATTAGATCCGCAGCGGTACCACATCTTGCGTGAAGCAGGAACCGAGGCGCCGTTCTCTGGGAGCCTTCTCGCCGAGCGTGGGGAGGGTACGTTCCACTGCGGCGCGTGCGGTGCGGAGCTCTTTGCATCCGATTCGAAGTTCGAGTCGCATTGCGGCTGGCCGAGTTTTACGCATCCCGACCAGCAGCGTAACGTGCGGCTGTTGGACGACAACGGCTTCGGCATGCGGCGCACCGAAGTGCGCTGCGCTCGCTGCGATTCGCATCTGGGCCACGTCTTCGACGACGGGCCGGGTCCACGAGGGACGCGCTATTGCATAAACTCGCTTTCGCTGCAGTTTCGGCCCTCCTCGCCTTCGCCTTGACCGGCGCATCGCCGGAGCCGGCGGTGGTGCAGGTAGTTTATGCCGCGTCGCTCGTGACGCCGATGCAGGGCCCCGTCGCCGACGCACTCCGAGCGAACGGTTTACAGCTTCAGGGCGAGCCCGGCGGCAGTAAAAAGTTCGCGAACTTCATCGCTTCCGGCGTGCGTTCGCCCGACGTCTTCATCAGCGCCGATCCCTCCCTCGTTTCGGGACTCGGTGCGATCGTCGCGTCGTCGACGACCTTCGCGCGCACGTCGCTGGGGATCGCCTGGTCGCGCAAGAGCCGCTTTCACGACCTGTTCGCCAGGGTTGCCGCAGGGCGCGTGCCGCTGATGCAGGCGTTGTCCACGCCGGGAGTGCGTTTGGGGCGTACGGATCCAATGCTCGACCCCAAGGGCGTGTATACGGTTCGAGCGCTCAAAGCGATCGTGGGCGCGCCCGCCGAGCAGAAGCTCTTGGGCGATGACGAGAACCCGACTCAGATCTTTCCCGAAGAAGATCTGCTCGCGCGCGTCGAGACGGGAGAGATCGACGTGGGATTCTTCTACCATACCGAAGCGATCTCGCGCGGCTATCCGTTCGTCGCGCTGCCGCCGTCGCCGGCCTCGCAGGTGAACTACGCCCTCGCGATCATGAAAGACGCGCCGCATCCCGGCGCCGCGCATACATTTGCGACGTTCATCTTGCGAGGACAGGGGAAAGCGATTCTCGAGCGCGCCGGCCTGGAATACCTCAATCCGCGGGGTAGCCCGTAATCTCCCGAATCGCCGCGTAGAGCGGCTGCAGCCGGTCGTACATGCGCCGGTAGACGCGCCGGTAGAGCGCGTCGTAGAGTGCGCGCCGCTGGGGATCCGGCTCGAAAGTGCGATCGGTTCGCGACATCGCCGCGACCGCGGTGCGAAAATCGGCGTGGAGCTTCAGTCCGACGGCGGCGTCGATCGCGGCTCCCAGGCCCGACGTTTCGTAGACGTGCGGACGCGACGCCGGAAGACCGAAGATGTCGCTGGTCAGCTGCAGCGCGGCGTCGCTCTGCGAGCCGCCGCCGCAAATCCGCAATGCCGCGATAGGCGTTCGGCTGCGGCGCTCGATGCGTTCTTTGCCGTCGCGCAGCGCGTAAGCGATGCCCTCGAGAATCGCGCGGTAGACGTGCGCGCGCGTGTGCACGTCGCCGAAGCCGACGATCGCGCCTTTGGCTTCGGGCATCTTCAAGCCGGGCGACCAATACGGCTGCAGCATCAAGCCCATCGCCCCGGGCGCAACGGCGTTGACGAGCTCGTCACCCCACACGCCGAACTGCTCCTTGAACCAGCTAACCATCCAGTAGCCGCGAAAGACTTGTACCTCGACGTCGTAGGTCTGCGGAATCGCGCCGGGATACGGCGGAACGAGCGGCGATGCTTCCAGGTACCGCGGCGATGCGACGTTGACGGTTGCGGTAGTGCCGTAGCTCAAACACGCGATCGACGGATCCATGCAGCCGGCACCGAGCACTTCGCACGCTTTGTCGGCGGCGGCGGCGACGACCGGCGTTCCTGCGGCGACGCCGCACTGCGCGGCTGCAGCCGGCGTCACGCTGCCGCACACGGTCGACGGTGCGACCAGCGCCGGCAGCATTTCCGGCGTCACGCGCAGCGCTTGCCATTTCCAATCGCTCGATTTCGCCCAGCGCAGGGCCTTGAAATCAAAGGGAAGGTAGCCGACCTGCGACCCGATCGAGTCGACGAACTCTCCGGTCAGCCGGTAGTTGAGATATCCCGAAAGCAAGAGAAACTTGTGCGTCGTCTTCCATACGTCCGGCTCGCAGGCGGCCAGCCAGTTCGCTTCGGCTTCGCGCTGGAAATAACGAACGGTGTTATGTGCCCCCGCAATACGGAACAGTGCACGCATCGCCGGCGATATCTCGGGAACGACGGGACTCTTGCGCTGATCGAGCCAGGTGATCGCCGGGCGCAGCGGTTTGCCGGCCGTGTCGACGCTGACGACGGTGCCGCGCTGCGTCGTCACCGCCACCGCCGCAACGCGGCCGCGCAGTTCCGGATGTTCGTGCCAGAGCTGCGCGCACGCTTCGCACGCCTTGGTCCAAAAACGCTGCGCGTCGTATTCGTGCCAGCCCGGATTGGCGACGACGTAGTCGTCGATCGCGACGCGGCTGCGCGCGACCAGCTCGCCGCTCGCATCGAACAGCAGCGCGCGAACGCTCTGCGTGCCGTTGTCGATGGTGAGAAGAAGGTCGCTCACGGCAGCGAGTAGTGCTCGCGGTGCAGGTCAACGTAGCGCTGCGTTTCAGCGAACCAGCGCGCGTCGTCCCAACCAAGTTCCGCGCGGCAGATCGCGCCGGCTCGCTGGAAGTGCGCGGCGCCGCCGTCGGGCAGCAGCAATCCTAGACGCGTGCGGCGCAGCAGCAGATCGTCGAGGTGCACCACCTGTTCGTGCCGCGCGCTCCAGCGCAGATCGGCCCAGCTAAACGGCGTGGAACCGACGTGGTCGCGTTCGCCTTCGGCGGCTTCGCGCGCGAAGCGCTCTGCCTGTTCGCCGTACTTGCCCGGTGCGGAGAAGACCGGCGTAAGCGAACGCTCGAACGGGGGCAGCCGGTCTGCCGCCGCGGCGAGCGCGTCGAGCGCCATGAGACGAAATGTCGTCAGCTTCCCACCGGTAATGGTAATCAATCCCCCATCGTTGTACACAACGTGGTCGCGGCTGAGTTTCGACGGTGACGCGCCGCTTCCGTCGACTACCGGCCGTATGCCGGCGTACGTGGCGACGACGTCGCGATGGTTGAGTGCGAGGGCTGGGAAGGCAAATCGCATCGCGTCGAGCAGATACGCGAGCTCTTCGCTCGAAATCGACGGTTCGTTTCGTAAGTCGCCGTGGTGATCGATGTCGGTCGTGCCGGCGAGCGTCGCGCCCTGCCATGGATAGGCAAAGACCGGACGTCCGTCGGCCGGATGTTCGAATGCGACGGCGCACGCGAGCGGAAAACGCGATGCGGCAAAGATCAGGTGGCTGCCGCGAAGCGGCCGCAGCCGCGCTTGGGCACCGGCCTTCGCGCGCACCTCGTCGGCAAAGACCCCGGTTGCGGCGATGACGGCCTTTGCGGCGATGGCGGCTTCACGTTCGCCAAGCTCGTCGCGCACGGTCGCGCCGGCGATGCGATCGCCGTCGACGTCCGGCGTTGCGCTCGCGTAGTTCACGGTTACGGCACCGAGCGATGAGGCCTGTGCGATCAGCCGCAGCACCAATCGCGCGTCGTCGGTCGTCGCATCGCGATAGCGGTGCGCGCCCTGCAAACCGGTATCGTCGAGCGCGGGCACGAGCGCCAAAGCAGCGGCGCGATCCAAGTAATCGTGATGGCGCGCGCCGGCTAGCGCATCGTACAGCCACAAACCTGCCGCAAGCGTCATGCGTCGCGGTTTTCGCCCGCGATAATGCGGCATGGCGAAGGGAATGGGATCGATCAGTCCCGGCGCGCCGCGCAGCAGGTGCTCGCGTTCGCGCACGGACTCGCGCGTCAGTCCGAAGCGGCCTTCCTTGAGATAACGAAGGCCGCCGTGCACCAGCTTCGAAGACCGGCTCGACGTGCCCGACGCATAATCGCCGCGCTCGACGAGTGCGGCGCGCAGCCCGCGCCGCGCCGCTTCGAACGCGACCCCGGCTCCGGTGACGCCGCCGCCGATGACGAGTACGTCGTAGGGGCTGCCGGCGACCAGTGCGTCCCAGGCCGTCGCGCGATCGCTCAGCACAGCTTGCCGGGGTTCATCGTTCCGTCGGGATCGAAGCGCGCGAAGAGCGCGCGCATCGCATCGAGACCGAGCGCCCCTTTTTCGGCGGCGAGATACGGTTTATGATCGACGCCGACGCCGTGCTGGTGCGTGATCGTCCCGCCGTTGGCGACGATCGCTTCGCTGACTGCGCGCTTGAGCCGCGTCCACCGCGCGAGATTCGTCTCGTAGTCCGGCGCGATGCGGAAGACGAACGTCGAGTAGACGCTCGAGCCTTCGGGATAAACGTGCGAGAGGTGCGTGTAGGCGTGAACCGGTTCGTCGCCGAGTGCGCCGCGCGCCGCGCCTTCCATCGCCTGCATCATCGCGTCGACGCGCGGCCAATCGACCGCGGTCTCGACCGTATCGACGGCGTAGCCGCTCTCCCACAGCGCGTTGCGCAAGTAGACGCCGCGATAGCGATTGCGCCGCCAGCGTTCGCCCAAGGCGGCGCCCGCATAGACGCCGCCGTAACCGCGCGCGATCGACCGGAGCGCGCGCGACGCGTGCGCCGCGTCGCGGCCGGATCCCGTGACGCCCGCGAGCAGCAGGCATTTCTCGTTCCGCGCGCCGCGCAAGGCTAAATAGCGCTCGAGCCAGACGACCGCCGCGCTTGCGCCCGCCAACTGCAAGGTTGTAAACGTTTCGAGCGGATTGGCCAGCCGGATCATCGAGAGCGGTACGCCGGCGTGCGCCAGCGCCGTTACGCAGTCGCGCGCTCGTTCCCAGCTGGGGAAGAAGATCGCTTCGAACGATTCGTGCCGGGGAACGTCGGTCACGCGCACCGTCGCATCGGTAACGATGCCCGCGCGCCCTTCGGACCCCAGAATCATCTCGCGCAGATCGATTCCGGCAGCCGACGCCGGAAACGTTGGGATGCGCAGCGTGCCGGCTGGAGTCTCAACCTTGCCGCCGGCAAAGAGCGCTTCGATTCTTCCGTAGCGCAGCGACTGCTGTCCCGACGATCGCGTTACGATCCATCCACCCAAGGTCGAGTACTCGAACGATTGCGGAAAATGGCCGAGCGTGTACCCGTGCGCGCGCAGTTGCGTCTCCAGGTCGGGCCCGGTAACCCCGGCTTCGAACGTCGCCAAGCGACTCTGCTCGTCGAGATGCGTCAACGCGCGCATGCGCGCGAGCGACACGGTCAGTGTCGGCGTATCGCCCGGCTCGGGCGTTATATGTCCCGCAACCGACGTGCCGCCGCCGTACGGGATAACGGCCGCGCTGCAAGAACGCGCGAACGCGAGCAGATCGCGAACGTCTTGTGACGATTCGGGAAACGCTACACCGTCGGGAACGGTATCGATCCGGCCGAAACGCAGCGCGAGCCAGTCGGGCAAACTTTGCCCGCGCGCGTGACGCAGGCGGACGAGCGAATCGGTGTGGACGAGCGGATGCGAGGTCAGACGGCTTGGCGGGACGCGCGACGTGGCTTCGTCGATGCGCGCGTCGGGCGGCGCTTGCGCTTTTCCGAGCCGCTCTTCGAGATATCTGTGGGCCGTCGCGGGAAGCTCGAGCTTTACGCCCTCGTCGCCCCAGCCGTTCCAGCGACGTGACGTCACGCTCAGCTTGCGCTCGGGTAAGGTGTGGGCTTCGTGTCGGTGACGACGTGCGTGATGAGAATGTCCGTCTCGCCGGCCTTCGACGAGGTCACCTGGACTGCCACTTGGTCGCTCGCATCGCCGGTACCGATTTGAAAGGACGCGATCGAACTGTTGTTGGCGCTCGTATTCATTTTCTCGGATCCGGCCGGAAGCTGCTGTTTGTAGAACGCTTCGACTTTCTCGAACGGATCGCTGGTCTTGAATCCCGCCATGACGCTGGTGCCTTTGTCCGTCGATGACGAGATGGCGCCTTGTTCGTTGGCCTGCGCTCCGGGATAGACGGGCGCGCCGAGTTTACTCGCGTCGACGTTTTGACCGATCGACGTCGTCCCTTCCTTGTTTCGAACGGTGACGCTCTTGTTGTCTTGGCTGGTGGTGACGGTCGCGTTACCGCTGCTCGTTTGGATCGTGGTGGTACGGTGTGAGGCGCATGCCGATAGCGTTACTGCGGCGGCCGAGAGGATCGCAACGATCGTGCCAAATTTCATGCGCGACGACTTCCTCGCAGTGCTGCGGGCGCCTGCGCCGCGATGACACCATCGACGAGCCGCCCGGGTTGTACCGTGCATGAACGTCAAAGCGCAGTTTCCGAAAGAGCAGTCCCCCGACGGGACGTTCGTGCGGCAGGGCGATCGGTTTCGGCAATGGGTGACGGCCGACGGCAGTTCCGGCTTTCCGGCGGTGCCGGGCCGGTACCAACTCTACGTATCGCTGGCCTGTCCGTGGGCGCACCGAACGATCCTTGCGCGTAAGCTCAAGAAACTCGAATCGGTCGTCGCCATGACCGTCGTCGATCCGGTGCGCGACGAGCGCGGCTGGCGTTTCACGCAAGACGAACCGGATCCGCTTCACGGCTGGCGCTTTTTGAGCGAAGCCTACGTCGCGACCGATCCGCATTACGCCGAACGCGTCACCGTTCCGGTGCTGTGGGATAAGGAAACGGAGCGCATCGTCAGCAACTCAGACGACGACATCATGCGCATGTTCGAGACGGAGTTCGACGCCTTCGGGGACGCCGGTCTCGATCTCTATCCGGTGAAACTGCGTGCCGAGATCGACGCGCTCAACGACGTGCTCTACGCGACGGTTAACGACGGGGTCTATCGCGCCGGCTTCGCCACGTCGCAGAGTGCGTACGAAACGGGAGCGTATGGTCTGTTCGAAACGCTCGACGCGATGGAAGAGCGGCTTTCGACGCGGCGCTATCTCTTCGGAGGCCAGCCGGTGGAAAGCAATTGGCGCTTCTTCGTGACCTTGGTGCGATTCGACGCCGTCTACTACGTGCATTTCAAATGCAACCTGCTGCGCATCGCGGACTACCCGAATCTGTACGGCTACCTGCGCGATCTCTATCAAATCGAAGGCGTCGCGGAGACGGTGAACTTCGATCACATCAAGCGTCATTATTACTACACGCACGACGATATCAACCCGACGCGTATCGTGCCGATCGGTCCGCTCCAGGATCTGGACTCGCCCCACGGCCGCGAACGGCTAAGCGGATTCACAGATTAGTTTAGGAAATTCTCAGTAGGATCGGGCCATGAAAAACGTCGTCGTTGCGCTCTCGTTAGCGCTTACCTTGCTTCCGGTCTCGGCCTTGGCCCAGACCTCCCCTACCGCAGTGCGCTCGATTACGCCCGCGCAGCGGCAGGCGATGTACCAGCAGTTTCAACAGTTCCACCAGCGCGAGGAGCAGCTCCATCAGCAGTTCCGCGCGCAGATCCTCGGAGCGCTTTCGGCCGATCAGCGCACTCAGGCGGCCAACCTGATCGGGCAGCTTGCCGTTTCGAGCAGCCCCGATCCCCGAGCCGCAGCCGCTCAGCTCGATTCGATCCTTTCGCAGGGGCAGAAGCAGCAAATCCTCAATGCCGGCACCACCTTCCACGCGCAATCCAAGGCGCTGCACGAGCAAATGGTCCGGCAGATGCGCAACTCGATGCCCGGCGGCGCAGGGCCGATGGGCGGACACCCGGGTATGGAGGGCGGCATGCAAAAGATGCATTCGCAGATGCAGCCCGACGCCGGGATGATCTTGCTGCACGTCCTCAACGGCTCCGGCGACGAGCATCACATGATGGGTGGTCCTCCACACCGTTAGTCGCACCCGCCGCGAAGGAGAAACGGGCACCGCACCGGAGACGAGGCGGTGCCTTTTCGTCTGGAATGGGTCCCGTGGCAGCGAACGCTGTGGCTAATGGTCGGCGTCCAGGCGCTGATGGCGTGCGCCTTCTCCGCCTCCGGACCATTTCTGCCGCTCTACATCGTCCAGCTCGGCGTGCATCCGTTGGCGGCAGTCGATCTGTGGTCGGGCGCGGTCATGTCGATCAACTTCCTGCTGGCAGCGATCTGTTCGCCGTTGTGGGGCTCGCTGGCCGATCGCGTCGGCCGAAAACCGATGGTCGTGCGTTCGTGCGTCGCAATCTTTCTCTTTACGGCGTTGATGGGCGCGACGCAAAACGTCTGGCAGTTGTTCGGGGCGCGCGCGTGCATGGGGATCTTCAGCGGATTCTCGGCCGCCGCGACGACCTTGGTCGGCACGCAGGTACCCGAGGAGCGTCTGGGCTTTTCGCTGGGATGGATGGCGACGGGTCAGCTCGCCGGCGCGCTGCTTGGCCCGCTCGTCGGCGGTTTTCTTGCCGACCGTACGCACCAATATCGCGTCGTCTTTGTCGCGACCGCACTGTTCGCGCTGGCGGCGACGCTGTTGTGCGCGCTATTCGTTCGCGAGGAGTTCACGGCGCAGCATCATCGCGGAGAAAGCGCGTCGCTGTGGCGCCGTATGAGCGAGCTCGCGCGCCATCCGCGCTTGCTGCCGATGTTCGTCGTCGTCCTGCTCGCGCAAGTCGTGGCGTTCGGCGTGCAGCCGATCGTGCCGCTCTTCGTCCGCGACCTGGCCGGGAACGTGCCGTGGCTTGCGACGGTCGCGGGTGCGGCTTTTGCCGTTACGGGCCTAGCGGATTTGATCGCGTCGCCGTTTCTGGGCAAGCGCAGCGATCGCATCGGTTATCGGCGCGTGCTGCTCGCCTCGCTCGCAGGCATCGCATGCTTCACGATTCCGCAAGCGTTTGCGCGAAGCATCGCCGCATTTTTAGGGCTGCGCTTCGGCGTCGGGATGTTCTTGGGCGGCGTGCTGCCGACGGCTAACGCGTACATCGCGCGAAACTTCGAAGCGCATCGGCGGGGGCACGTCTTCGGCGTAACGTCGAGCGCAACGTTTCTGGGTATGTTCGCCGGTCCGCTCATCGGCGGCACGATCGCGGCGCACTTCGGTTTCGGCGCGGTGTTCGTTACGATCGGAGCGCTCGCGCTGGCAAATTTGGCCTGGGTTGCGTTTACCGTGCCGGAGATACGGCCCGATGCGGTTGGGGAGCCACTTCAGTAAATGCACGCACCAGACGTTCGACACCGGCGCGATCGAGTGCGGTAAATCGCGCGATCGACGGGCTATCGATATCGAAAACGCCGTAGACCTCGTCGCGCGTGAAGAGCGGCACGACTATCTCCGACCGCGACGCCGCGTCGCAGGCGATGTGATCGCTAAACGTGGTGACGTCGTCGACGACGACCGTCTCGCGTGCGATCGCGGCCGCGCCGCAAACGCCGTGCCCCTTCGTCAACCGCGTGCAGGCCGGACGGCCGCCGAACGGGCCTAAGACGAGGTCGCCGGCGGCATCCAGAAAGTAGAAGCCGGCCCAGTTGACGTCGGGCAGCTCGTGATACACCAACGACGCGAAGTTCGCGGCGTTGGCGATGTAGTCGCTCTCGCCGCCGAGCAGTTCGCGGACTTGGCGTTCCAGCAGATCGTAGGATAGGGACATACGGCCCACTTCGACGAAGCTTCCCGACCCCCGGCCGACCGTGCGGCCGGCTACGAACGGAGTTCGAGGAGCAAACATGAGGGACGGACGTTGACCGTCGGCGATCGCTCGCGCGCAAGCAGCGACCGCGCACTCATGCGTCAAGTCGCCAATCTGCTGGCGACGGACTTATCGCTCGGAGAGCTCTTCGACCGCCTGACCAAGATGCTGCCAGAGCATCTGGACTCCTCGGTGGTCTTTATCGCGCTGTCGCGCCCGGACCAGCAGCACTCGATCGAATACTTCTACGACCACGGCGAGATCAAGCGGTATCCGCACATCGTTCTCGGCCCGCGATCGCGCGCTCGCGAGGTGATTAGGACCGGGGAAATGATCTGGGGGAACGATCCGTCGGTCTGGGCTCCCGAGGGCACCGAACCGATTCACAAGGATCGGCCATGGACCAACGACACCGTCTCGGCGATCTTCGTCCCGATGCGTGCCGGCGGAACGACCGTTGGCTGCCTCTCCGTGCAGAGCACGCGATCGGGAGCCTACAGCATCGACGAAGTCGAGCTGGTTGCCGCGATCGGTCACTACGTCGGCGTCGCCGTCGAGAATCAGCGGATGTATCAGACCTTGCAGCGCACCGCCGAGTACGACGTGATGACGGGCTTGGCCAGCTATCCAAAGCTCTCTCGCGAGCTCGACGAAACGCTCGCGTCGGCGACCTCGCTGCGGCCGGCAACCGTCATGGTGCTCGACATCGTCAACTTCGCCGCGTTCAACGAAGTGTACGGCTACGGCGAGGGTGACGAAGTGCTGCGTATGGTCGGCGACGCGTTGCGCGAGTTCGAAGACGGCAACGTCGTCTGCGCGCGCTACGGCGGTGACGTCTTCATGGTGCTCGTCAAGGAAAGCGCTCCCGACGAGATCGATCCGTTCGCCGAGCGGCTACGGTTGCGTTTGCACCAGCTCGGTTACGTGTCGCGCGATCAGACCGTTCCCGTTTCGGTCGCGATCGGGTATGCTATCGCACCGCTCGACGGCGGAACGCGTCACGGGCTGATTTCAGTCTGCACCGATCGTGCGCACATCTCGCGCCGCGAAGGCTGCCGCCCAACGCGCTCGGACCAGCCGTTGAACAGCCCGCTCGCGGGAATCTTTACCGGCATCGAGACGATCGTCACCGCGCTGCTCGATCGCGATCCGTTTACGCGCGTGCACCTACTCGAAGTCAACGCGATGGCCAAGCAGTGGTCGCAGCACAATCTCGAACTCGATCGCGACGCGCTCGGCACGTTCTTGCAGGCCAGCCTTCTGCACGACGTCGGAAAGCTGATGATCTCCGACCGCCTCTTGGTCAAACCCGGCCGCTTGACGCCCGACGAATACGACTCGGTCAAGCGTCACGCCGTCTACGGGCGCAATATTCTCGCGCTGCAGCCCGCGTGGGACGAAGTTGGAGCGATCGTGGGACAGCACCACGAGTGGTGGGACGGCCGCGGCTATCCCAACGGACTCGCCGGCGAGCAGATTCATCCGCTCGCGCGTGCGGTCTCGATTCTCGACGCCTATTCCGCCATGGTTTCCGATCGTCCGTACCATCGCGGCATTACCGAAGATGCGGCGCTCGCGGAGCTGCAGCGCTGCGCGGGAACGCAGTTCGATCCGTTCTACGTCGAGCGGTTCGTCGCGTGGCGGGAGTCGCTCTAAAGACCGTTAGGGAACGCGGCTGACGATGGCTGCGGCCGCGAGGATGGCGATCGCGTCTTCGATCAGCGCGGACGGGACGCTGCCGATGGCGGCGATGAGCCGCAGACGAATCGCCAGCCCGCCGTAAGCGCCGATGACCGCACCAATCGCCCCCGCGATCGCTCCGGCGATGGGCGAAGAATGGCCGAACGCCAATCCAATCATCCATCCCACGAACGCGCCGCTGATCACGCGCGCGACGAGTCCCGTCGTGCTCGTGCGCGGCGGTGCGTTAGGAAGCAGGTCGACCGCGTACTCGATGAGGGCGAAAGCGCCGAGCGCGTACGCCCAGGGCCCGGGATGACGCATTAACCAGAGCACGGCCGGCGCAGTGAACGTTCGCAACCCCACGACCAGTCCAAGCGCAAAGGCGAGCAGCAAATAGGGCATGACTGCCTGCTTACCCCTCACCAATCTGCCCAACCTTTTCGGCCGGTCGGCCATTGGGCGAGGATGCGGCGGCACGCTACGCTTTGGGCATGAAGCTGCGCGGCGCTCTCGTGTTGTCGTCTTTTGCCCTGGGGCTGGCCGGATGCGGCGGCGGCAGCGGGGTTCGAACGCTCCCGGACGCTCCGGCCGAATCCCCGGCTGCGCGGACGCCCGCCGCGGCGTCGACGATCCCATATTTTACTTCGACCTTTAAAGCCCAAGGGCAGATTTGGTCGTTTGCGATGGTGGGAACCGATCCGCGCAGCTCGCGCGTAACGACGGCCGTCACAGCGCACGTCGTTCCGGTCAAGTTGACGTTTTCCAACGGCATGGCGTTCGACGCCACGAGTCTTGCGCCGGGCGTCGTCCGCTCGCCGCTCTTCATCGGCGCGCAGTTCATCGACGGGAACATGCAGTTCGGCGACGCGGTGATGCGCGGGGAGTTCTGGAAGTACGTATCCTCGAATTCCGGTTATCACGTGCTGCTGTCCGCTGCACCGGTCGAACCGACGGTTTCGGTCGCGGTGCCGTCCGCCGACGGATACACGTCGCCCAAGCCGGGCGGACAGTACGGTTACGTCACGTATGCGTGGTTCGTGCAGACGATCGAGCCGCAACTCATCGCGCAGTTGGGAATTCCGCCGACCGACCTCACGATCTTCGTAACGTCACGCACCAGCGTTCTGGAGCCGGGCGGCTACTGTTGCTATCTGGGCTACCATTCGGTGTTTCCAATCGCTAGCGCCGGCGGAACGCGGACCTGGACGACGGCCTGGGCGTCGGTTACACCCAAGAACGTCGAGGCGCTTTCGCACGAAGTCGCCGAGTGGCTGAACGATCCGTTCTATAACAACACCGTCCCGCCGTGGCTCTCTCCCGAGAGCGGCGTGTGCGGGGGCAAACAGCTCGAGGTCGGCGATCCGCTCACCAAGTATCGTATCAAACGCGGCGGTTTCGTGCTGCAAGACATCGCCTTCTTCTCGTGGTTCGCGCGGCAGAAGCCGTCGATCGGCTACAAAAGGCGCTACGATCTTGCGGGCAAGCTGAGTTCGCCCGCGCAAAACTGCCCGCCGTAGACACCTACCCGCAGTAAATACCTCGCCGCATGGGGAAGCGCCGGGGCGATGATTATATTCGCCACGATACGATGCAGCCGCCTCGACGACATCGCCTCCGACGGATTCCAGGAGCAAGACGATGCGATCGCTCGCTACGCCACGAGCGACGAAGGCGGGGCGAAGAAAATTTACTGCAGCGACGAGCCGGTGAGCGATTACGAGCTATCTCCGGACTTCCACATAGCTTACGTGTTGGACGTTCCGGATGCGGTGCTCGCAAAGCACGCGAGTTCAGACCCGGTTGGGTGGCTGCTCCCGATAGACGTGGCAAATACGTACCGCGGGATCGGCGGGGCGTCGGGCGCGGCATGGCCGTGCGCCATCGATCTCGATCCTAACGTCAGCACGCCCATTGCCAATCTTGAGGACGTTGAACGAGGCGGCGGCTCGGGATGGACGAAGGTGGTCGGTGACGCTATCACGAGGCACAGGGCTGCAGCAGCGCTGAAATAGCGCGGCCTAGAGATTCGCAGTTGGGAGCTTGAAAGTATTCGCCGTGCCCACCCGGAGTGATCGCTACCGTATATCCGAAAGGATATCTGTCGCGAAATAGGTGGTCTGCGTCGGCGCCGCCCAGCAGCGGATTTAAGTCGCTCTCCGCTCCAAAAAACAGCGCCACCCGTCCGGGATATTCTTTGAGCGTCCCCTCATCGAGGAGAATCAGCAGCTCGACGTCTCGTCCCCGATCGATCAGCGCGCACGCTACGCTGCGAGCGATAATACCGCCTTGGCAATTTCCGCCGATGATGAACGGACCGCTCGGGTGCATGGATAGCATCTCCTCGGCGTAGAGCGTCGCAAGGGCCGCGATGCTGTGCTCTTTGTACGAGAAAACGAGGTGGCCCGACCGCATGCCGTGCAGCGGCTGCTCGGGCCCCAATTCGTCGGCAAGGGCTTGATGTTCTTGCGCGCCCTGAAAACACCAAAAGAGCGGCCTGAGCTTTCCGGCACCATGAAGCGTACGCAAAAGACCGGTCGGGCTACGACGTTCCCCTTTCCATGCCGCAACGTAGTACAGCTGTTTGCGGGAAATCTCGGCCGCAAGACTGAGCGGCGAGGCGGAACGCGCGTCGCCTTGTTTGAGCGCATCGTTGATTGCCAAGGCCAGGCACTCGACGGTGCTGGCATGCGTAAAGAACTCTTCCGGTAAGATCACGTCGAAATGCCGTTCGATCCACGCGAAGAACTTGGCAATTGCCAGCGAGTCGAGGCCGAGGTCGTCGAGGTCTTCGCGCACGCCGAAAGCGCGACGCACGCCGAATTCGTTTGCGACGTAGTCGCAGACGGCGGCCTCAACGAGTCCACGCGGCGCTAGCGGGACGCTCGTTTGAGCTGCCGGTGCTTGTGCTGCCAATGCGGCGCGATCGCACTTGCCGTTTGCATCTAATGGTATCTCACGAATGGGGACAATTGCGTCGGGTTGCATGTAACGCGGAAGCTTACCCAAGAGTGCGGCCCGCAGTTGGGACTCGGCCGATGCGTCGATTACCGCGCGGTACACGACATAGGCGATCAGGTGCGCACCCGTTGCGTTCTTTTCGACGCAAACGATCGCGTCGTCGACGGCGTTCTGCGTCCGTAATACGGCTTCGATCTCGCCTAGCTCGATTCGATATCCTCGCAACTTGACTTGATCGTCGCTGCGGCCGCTAAATTGCGTTGCGCCGTCGGCAAGCATACGTGCGAGGTCGCCGGTTCTATAGAGCCGGCGTTCGCCGTCAGGTAAAGAGAGCGTGCGAAACCGCTCTGCAGTTTGATCCGCGGTTCGAAGATACTCCCGAGCCAAACCGCGGCCTCCGATCCAGATCTCACCAAGAGCGCCTCGCGGTACCGGCGCGAACGTTTCGTCGAGGATGTAGAGCGAGACGTTGTCGATCGGTCGTCCGATGGTGACGGGTTCGCCGGCAACGCAGTGCGCTATCGTGGCGCACACCGTCGCCTCCGCGGGGCCGTAAGCGTTTATGAAGGAGCGGCCCGGAGCCCAACGATCGACGAGATCGCCGGGGCAGGCCTCTCCGCCCACAATAATGCTCGTGAGAGAAGGGTAATCGCGATATGGAACGGTCGCGAGTCGCGACGGCGTGAGCTCGAGGTGCGTGATGTGAGCGCTATCGATGAAGCGCCCCAGTGGGACTCCAACCGCGGCATTAGCGGCAAAAACCAAACACCCTCCGCCGTAGATGGTGTATACCATGGTGTCTATTGCCTGGTCGAAACCGAACGCAGCAATCTGCGCCACGCGGCTGGCAGCCGTGATACCGAACGCCCGGGCTTCCGTTGCAGCGAGATTGTCGAGCGCTCCGTGCTCGACCACAACGCCTTTGGGCATACCCGTCGATCCGGAAGTGTAGATAATGTACGCCCGATCTCGGTCTCTTGGGAGCGTCACCGGCTCGTCTATACCGCGTAGATTGCAAGCGGTCAGGTCGATCTCTTTGAGAAGGCGGCGAGCCCCGCTCTGTTCGATCATGAAATCCGCGCGCTGTTGCGGCAGGTCGGGATCGATTGGGAGATACACGGCGCCGGCAGTGAGGACGCCCAGAAATGCCACGATGCGGTCTATCGAAGGCGGCAGGCTAATCGCGACCACGTCATCGCGCCCGATACCGCCGGCGGTAAGGGTGGCCGCCACCGTTCGGACCGCTCGTGCGAGCTCGCCATACGTCATCAATGTTTCTTTGTCGGCGGCGGCAAGGGCAGTTGGCTGCGTCGTTGCGAGCTCGAGAAAACGCGCGAGCAGCGACTGTGGTGGGGCGGTGACCGCTCCATGGACGATCGATTGCTCCGGCGCCTCTTCGGATAGATGAATAAGGACCTGTGATGCAATCGTTCCGACTTCACCGGAACCAATCGTAACGAAGACGTCGCCGCCTCGGAGAGTGGCGATGGCCGCAGCCGTCACGGCCGTCCGATCGCGCAGGCGTTGGTAGGGAACGCACGCATCGTCTAAGGCCGCTGCGACGGCGTCTTCATTCGAGACGAGGAGCACGTCGTCGGCTGCGGAAAGCGCCCGCGCAAAATCGGGGGCAAGTCGTTGGGCGTTATGCGGAGATGGGCGAAATACGGCCACGACTCTGCCTGTAGGCGCGGTCGTACGGCGCGCCTGTTCCAGCGTCACCGCGACCTCGGTCGGGTGGTGCGCGAAATCATCGTAGCATGCTATGCGCCTCGCCGTTCCGATGTGCTGCCAGCGGCGCTCGACACCGACGAAGTCCGCGAGCGCATCGGCGACCTCGGCAAACGGCACGCCGAGTTCTAACGCGATGGCCATTGCTCCCAGGGCGTTGACGACGTTGTGCGCGCCGGCAACGCGCAGGGCCATCGTACCGAGCTGCTCGCCGCGTAGGAACACCTTTGCAGCGCTCGTATGCGCATCGAGGCGTTCGACGTCGGCGCGAAGGTCGTTGTCGCGACCCAAGCCAAACGTCAGCACCTCGCGAGGGACTGCAGCGATAATTGCTCGCGCTCCCGGATCGTCGCCACACATTGCAACGATGCCGTCGTCGGGCGTGCGGCAAACCATTGCGGCGAAGGCGGCCCGCATCCGTTCTTCACCGCCGTAATGCTCGGCGTGTTCGTTGTCGACGTTTGTAACGATGCAATGCTGTGGATGCCAGTAGGCGAGTGCACCGAACGCCTCGCAGGCTTCCAAGACGAAAGTCTCGCCGGCGGCGGCGTGCGCCTTGGTATTGCCCAGTGACGGCGTTGCGGCGCCGATGAGGAAACCTGGATCCCGGCCGGCACGGCAAAGAACGTACGCCAGCATTGCGGTGGTGGTCGTCTTGCCGTGACTGCCGGTAACGCAGGCGACTCGACGATGACGCAAGTGCATCGCGAGCGCCTCGGCACGCGGTCGTATCTGCAGTTCGTTCGATCGCGCAGCCAATAGGTCGGCGTCGTGGATCGGCACGGCCGGGCTGAAGATCAGCTGCTCGGCTTGTCGGACCAGCTCTAGATCGTGGCCGACGGCAATGCGCGCGCCCAACGCCCGCAGCGACGATAGCTCGTGGCTATCGACGATATCGCTGCCGCTCACACGAAAGCCGTCGGCGATGAGCAAACGCGCCAACCCGCTCATACCGGAACCGCCGATACCGACGAGATGAACCGTGGTCACCCGTTGGCCTTCTCGACGGGGCCGCGATATCTTCGCCGGGCGATCTCAGCAGCGCAGGCACTGCGGGCTATCCGTCAAGAATGAACGCGAATCAAATGCGCGCCCGTAGCTCAAATGGGATAGAGCAGGGGACTCCTAAAGCCTAAATAGGGATCGGGACGGATCGCCACCGGTCGGAAAAGGCGGTAAACACAAGGGGTTCCGGTCGCCGAGGGTTTTCGGGGGGTCGGGTTCAGTCGCGACCAGATGCAACGGAAATGCCACGAGAACACTAGCGGCAAGAGCGTCGCGAAAACGGCGCTCCCGCCCGTCCAACCGGAAAGGATACTTCCGAATGAACACACTCATGTACCCTTCGGACCCCAAGGCCGGAACGGGACGGCACCTGATCGGAGTTCGGTTCGCAAACGCACCGCTCGAAAACGGCAACAACTCAAGACGACTCGCGTGCTCGCGGAGGCCGTAAGAATCGCCTACGAAGCGCGACGGGCGTCTGTTATCATTGACTGGTCGGTGAGTGCAAAGACTCCCTTAGAGGCCGAAGTCCGGTTGGATGTTATCCACCAAATCGAACTCGAGGAATTTGCGGATCAGCGGTCCTCGGGTTGTGCAATGTCATGGGTAGCACTGAGGATACGTCAACGTCTTCTGGAGTTCGACGGAACACTCTTCGACCAGGGTTCGGAGACTACTGTTGGCGTCGACTTACTGGTAACGCACAATAAGTGGCTTAACTTTTACGAGACCGAGCTAGAAAAGGAAACTGAGGCACGTCACGCTCACCTTCGTTCTCATAAGTACGCCAACAATGCGTGACGTCAGGCGTTTCTTCCGCGTTCGCGCGGCTGCTGGCGTGGGCCGGCGCCGCGCAGCGCGGTCCCTCGGCGATCGGCCGGCGCGCGCGTAACCGCGTCATCATGCGCCGCGTAGGACGCGTCCTTCGACGCTAGAATACTGCCGTTGGAGACCTTGGCCCACCAAGTACACGGGGATCACTTTAAGGTGGTCCCCGCTTCACATCAAGAAGTCCTTACCTCAGGAGCTTTGGCAATGATTCGAACGATCTTGCTTTGCGTGATTACTGCCGGGTTAACGATAGCGGCTACGACGACAGTGCTGTCGGGGCAGAACCGCGCGGTAGGAGCGCCCGCCAGCGCCGACGAGGAAGCGCTGGTGCCGCTTTGCGGACACCCAGTCTATGGTGCAGACGGGACCATGGGGCCGATATTTTGTGTGATCGATAATCCGATCGCCCTGCACTACTATGCGCCAATGGCCAGACGAACGTTTGCGCTCGGCCCAGACGCATCCCCGCGAGACGTCGTCAACGCGCTGACCGTCGATTTTAAGCACGGTGGCACGGAGCCAATCCTTTGTTCGATTTACCAGCTAGCGGCGTGGAAGAATCATTGGCACTTCGGGGTATCGGTGGCTGCCCAAGTCGGGGAAGGTCTAGGGTTCCCGTCTGGCTGGTGTCGCGAGCCATCCTTTTCGGCGATTGAATAGCCGCGTGAGGTAAGATGCCCAAGAATTTCGATGAGCTCGGAAACAAAATGACGCCCGAGCAGCTCGAGCGTAGCGACGCGAAGGCACAGATCCTATTGCAGATCCAAAAGATTCTGGCTCGCCCATACAGGCGCGAGTTCCGACAAGACGACGACGGATCTTGGTTCGCACGTATCGTCGAGTTCCCGGGCTGCATGACGGTCGGCGCTACGCGTGAAGAGGCCGACCAAATGCTCGATGATGCCGCCGTCAATTGGCTGACGGTTATGCTTGAGGACAGGGATCCCGATTCCGGAACCGATCGCGGCCCCGTAACCACTCCCAGCGCTCGCGAGCAGGGTTGCTCGTCGCCGGCCTCGGCCTTCGCGTGACAAGCGACACAGCGACCGTCCCTGACATGCATCGACGCTGTTTGGTCGCAAAAGCCATGCGGGCACGGTCCCCGATCGATCCGGTCGTGCCGGCGACTTCCCATTGTCGCGTTGACACCGCAGATAGGCGCACGGGTTTCGATTTAATGTCGTGGCGCTAGCGTTAGGGCTCCGTCTCAGCAAAGTGATCTTCGCCACATGATCGCAGTAGAGCCCAGGCGACGTGCGTGCGCTCGTAAAAGCAGCCGCATCGATACAGCCTCGTTCTTTCGGCCGCGGTTGTGGGTCGTATGTTCCCGCGCTGATCCTTCTGGGGCCGCAGTCGTCCGATCTGTGCAGCTGGCCCCATAACACGGTCGAGCTCTTCGGTCGTTCGGTTCAAGGCTTAGGTATCGCGCCGGGTTAGCCACCCATTTGCTGTTGCTGGAACTCCATAGGCTGGATCCGAAATGGAATGGATTTCTTATGGTCGTCGTCGATGGTAATCTCGACGGAGTGGTGACCGAATCGCTTGGGCGGAAACGACAATTCCACCGGGATAATCAACGACTGTTCCCACCCCTGGGGCAAGTTCGGATTCTCGGGAACGACCACCTGAAATGCGAGATTAAACGTGCGCACGCCATCGTCGGTTTGAATCAACAGTTCCGTCTTATGCGGCTTGCGAAGCTCAGTCTTATTCGCCAGCAGACGCGCGACGACAAAGAAGCGCACCGGCATCGCAATCGCGTCCGGTGGACGCATTTCCTGCGGTACAACTTCGACCGGCATGGCACCGATCGTATCCATTCCAACTCCCAGGACGTTCACGTAGCCGGCACCGGGAAGAGCGCTGTGGGCGAGAAACGCCCAATCGACCCTCACCGGGTTATCTGCACAAGCGTAACCGACGCCTCAGTCGGCGGCTGCATGCCGTCCGCTGAAACGGGTATCATCGGGCCGCATACGACCGCAGTGAGTTGCAGCGGTGGCGCGGCAATCGAGGCAAAGCCCGCTCCGCATACTTCAGTAAGTGCTACAGAATCCATCGTGTTTCTCCGTCCCTGCTCCCCTTGGTCATCGGCGCTCCGGGGCCTTTCGGTGAGCCATGATCCTTTGTTCCCATCCCGCGCACGGCTCGTGCGGAAACTCCGGTACTCGGCTTATCGACGCGCATCGTCGGGAAGTTAGTTCCTGGCCCCATCACTTGTAAGCGCCGAAGGTATCAGGTAGCCGACGCCTGAGGCGGCGTGGGAGTGAGTTGAGCCCATTGCCCTCGCCCCGGCACGATACCGTCCGCAAACGCGATGCGCCAACGTATTCGCTCGAAAACTTCGCGACTACCGATCGGATGGAAAAACGAGACGAATGTCACTCGGTTTACAGGCGCGTCAACGAAGAAAAACCTATCTAGATCGGTTTCCCATCGGGAATACCCCGCGTCGTCTGGAGTCCGGTACCATAGCGGGAACTCTGGGAGATTTTTCATCGCGTCGGCATTGAACTCCGGCGGCACGAGAAGCTGCAGTGTCGCCCATTGCGCCGAGCGCGATCCCGTGTTCACGACACCAAACCCCACGTTCGTGCGCAGCTTTTCAGCGGAGAATGGTTGCTGAAATTCCACCGTTCCCCAAACCTGCAGATGGGCTAGAGCGGACATGATGGTGTCTTGATGTTCCAAGATCTTAGTTTGAGTCGACGCGATTTGTTCCAGCCGTTGCGCGAGCGTGATCTGGCGCGCTACGAGAAGCATCGTTAGAAGTCCGATGACCGCAGTCACCGCCTCAATCATGACCTCGGGGTGCTCTTCTTCCATCACCCACAGGCCCATAAAGATCAGCAAGACCGGCAACGAAAGGAATACGAGCCGCTCCAGCGGTGACAGAAAATCGTTCTTCCTCCAAGCTCCACGCAAGAGCTGAATCGCGACGAAGATCACCGCAGCATCGATTACGAGAAACACGAACTCGCGCCAGGGACTCGGGCGAGCAAAAAGCCACCCGATAGCCGATATGGCTCCGCCGATGTCGGCGTAGATGCGTACGAAGAAAGGCTCCACTTGATCCCAGTGCACGCGCGATTATTCGCGCTGCGCGCGCCGAGTCACTGCGCGAGTGCGCCTCGCCGCAGTGTCACCCGCGAGCGGCGCGATAGTCCGAAGGCACCATATAAGCTGCAGAAGCAGCATGGAACCATGCCGTTGTCGAAACCCGTGCTGCGTAACGAGGGAACGAGGTCATCTTGGCCCCTCGGTGGATCGGAGTGACCAATGAAGGCTCTGCTTCTCGCCGTGGCATTTGCAATGGTTGGCGTTCTCGCTGCCTGCGGCGACGACTCATCAAGTTCGTCTAGCGACTCCAGCGATCAGACCGCGGCGCCGGTCGCGACCGCGGCGCCCATCTCCGTAGCGGCCCGCAAGAAGAAATTCGTACAGAGCGTCGACGAGTCGATTTCGGGCGCGATGATCGCGGGCAACAAATACAAGTACGTTGGGAAAGACGTCGATCTTCACTGCACCGTCGCGAGCGTTATCGACGAAAACGGCTTCAATGCAACTTGCGGTGAGGATGACGATGGCGATCCCGTCAACATCGTCGTGCTGTACTCGTACACGAAGTCACTCGACCAGGGTCAGACCGTGCGAATTTTGGGAACCGTTGAGCAACCCGCAGAGGGGTCAAACGCGATGGGCGGCTCCGGAACGTTCCCGACGGTCAAAGCAGAGTTCATGGAATAGCTCGGCCCAAGGATGACTTCATCTCAACCGTGGTATCAGAATCCCGAATGGTGGGGCATCATCTTCTCCACCGCGCTGGGCCTCGCAGCCCTTACGCAAACCCTTTGGGGACCGCGCCTTAAAGCAGTATTCTGGCCGCGAAAGATTTGCATTCACGAGTCGCTCTTGCCGGATATCGGCTTTGGCGTTGCCGGCGCCCTTATTTGGGCTGTGCGGATCCATTGTGAGTAAGAACCTTGACTCGGTCATCGTCAACGCATACGTGCGAGCGAAGCGCCTCGCTGACGGGGCAGCGTATTCGTTTACGGCGCTCTTTAGCCGAACCCGCACGATCACGGAAACCGGCGACAACATCAACGGTGAAATATGGCGCATTTTCAAAGTCGCCGTCGACGAGCCCGCACCTTACGACATTACGTTTTGTAACGATGGCGCACGGGCGGCGATAAAGACTGCGACTGAGGCACTACGCGCCGCTTGGCTTCAGCGAATGGTTCAACAGATTCCGCCGCCCTATGATGACTACACCCCTGGGAATACCGCTCGTCTCGCCCAAGCGAATCAGGTCATGTTCAAAGACGCGCTGAACGCGGAGTTCCTGAATACTGCTACGGCTCAACTGCTCAACCATTTCTATTGGCTAGCTGGCCGGTACGATATCGCCCTAGAATTAGTCGCTGATGGGGACAAACAAACCCACAGCAAGAAATGGAAGATGACCGTCACGCGCGAGATGGAGCAACAACTCCGACAGAACGCACGCCGCCTCGTGGCGGCAGCCTGCAATCAGCCAACGGTCGTCGTGGGCCAGTTCTTTACTGCGTGGCCGACTTACGAACCACCTGAGTGACCATGCGATGTCGATCAGCGTGACGTAACAATCCGGCGAGGCGTTTATGGTCGGAGCTTCGGAACTACAAGCCTCTCAAGAGCGGCGATGGAATATTGGGATGCGATGGCGACCAGTACATGAGGTGCAGCGGATTCCCCAGCGCTATCCGATAGCTTGAGGGAGCAACTCGGCGATCTTCTTGGGATCTTGGACGCCGTTGACCGTTATAGGCGCGTGGATCGTAATGTTCGGCGCCGAGGATGGGATGAGCTGATTCATCAACCTGTTGCCGAGCGCCGTGCCCGGAGCCCCCGGTGCGATCGCGTTGCGGATCGCGCGAGCACGGGCTGCGGCAAGCGCCGCCGGCGAGGCTGGCGGAGCGTTGGCATCAGGAGACACCGGACCTCCGCTCGCGAGGGACTTCACGATTCGGCGATGCGTTCAGTCAAGCCCAGGCGAGGGCGGTAGGAGGTGAGAACGGACGGCCGTGAATCGGTCGCAGAGCCCAACGAGCGAAACCCAATGCAACGGAAATGCAACGGAAGCGACTTGAAGGGAGAGTAGAGACCCGCCGGTGTAGCGGAAACCCTCGTAAAACCTAGCGGATCACGTGCGCGCCCGTAGCTCAAACTGGATAGAGCAGGGGACTCCTAAGCCCAAGGTTGCCAGTTCGATTCTGGCCGGGCGCACCACCCAGCAAGCAGGAACCTCCTCCTGTGCTTGCGAAGGCCGAACCGCTGTGCTAACATGAGAGGTCGAACGGACCCCCGGTCCGTTTTATTCATGTTCTGATTTTGTCGCTGGGGAACCGATGGCCAAGAAAGAGACGCGCGTGATGGTGGTTCTGGCGTGCACTGAGTGCAAGCGCCGCAACTACAACACGCAGAAAAACAAGCAGAAGACGACGGACCGGCTGGAACTCAACAAGTACTGCCGCTTCTGCCGCTGCCACCGCGCCCACCGCGAAACGAAGTAACGTCCTTCGCTTCTTAGGTCGGTAGCTCAATTGGTAGAGCACTCGCCTCCAAAGCGAGGGGTTGCGGGTTCAAGTCCTGTCCGGCCTGCCAGTTTTTCGGGAGAGAACCTTTGGTGAACGAGCAGAAAAAGACGGCCCAGTCGATTGCCGGCGGAGATTTCGTCCGCGGGGTGATCGCTGAATTGCGGCGCGTCACGTGGCCGACGCGCGAAGAGTGGGTTTCGGCTACGATCCTCACGATCGTGCTGGTCGTGGGTATTGGCTTCTTCACATTCGTTCTCGACCAATTTTTCGGATGGTTGTTTACCCTCATCCATCCGGTAAGCGGGTAATGCACACTACCATGTTTGACATCGATCGCGACGCTGCAGAGCACGCGGAAACGATTTCCGAAGAAAACACCATTGACGACAGCGCGATGAGCGACGCTGCGAGTTCGGTCGACGAACCGGCGCTCGAGCACGAGCTGGCGTACGAGGAGCCTGCCGTCGACGCTCCGGTCGAAGACGACGTCATCGAGGACGACGTCGCCGAAGCGCCGGCGCTCGAAGAGGCTGAAGAAGCCGTTGGCGGCGAGGCCGCTCCCGCGCGTGGGCCAAAGGACAATCGCAACTGGTTCGTGGTGCACACCTACTCGGGTTACGAGAACAAGGTCAAAGCCAACCTCGAACGCCGCATCCACTCGATGGGCATGCAGGACAAGATATTCCGCGTGCTCGTTCCAATGGAAGACGAAGTTGAGTTCAAGGACGGCAAGCGCAAGATTACGCCCAAGAAGGTGTTCCCGGGTTACGTCCTCGTCGAAATGATCATGGACGACCAGTCGTGGTACGTCGTGCGCAACACGCAGGGCGTCACCGGATTCGTCGGCAGCCCCGGCCCGGGCGAAAAACCGGTGCCGCTGCAAGATAAGGAAGTCAAGACGATCCTCAAGCAGATGGGCATCGAAGCGCCCAAGCTCAAGATCGACTTCAAGAAGGGCGACCGCGTCAAGGTTACGTCCGGACCATTCTTCGACTTCACCGGTGTGGTCGACGAAATCGCGCCGGAGAAAGAACGCCTGCGCGCGCTCATCTCGATCTTCGGCCGCGAAACGCCGGTCGAGCTCGAGTTCTTCCAGGTGGAAAAGGTCTAGCACGATGTCTTTTTGCCTGTAGCTTCGTCAACTCGGGCCTCGTGGACCCCAGTCCACTTCGGCCGCTCGTTTCCTCGCTACAGCCAAAAATCCAATCGTGCTAAAAAGAGACGGTTTCTTACGGAGGCGACCCCGATCCGTAAGACTGCTGAGGGGCAGAAGCATCGGAAACGATGCATCGTTAAGGAGACAACGTGGCTAAGAAGGTCGTAGGCAAAATCGGCCTACAGATTCCCGCCGGCAAAGCGACGCCGGCGCCGCCGATCGGTCCGGCACTCGGACCATATTCGCTCAACATCATGGACTTCTGTAAGCAGTACAACGAACGTACTGCCTCACAGGCCGGCATGATCATTCCGGTCGAGATCACCGTTTTCGAAGACCGGACGTTTACGTTCATCACCAAGACGCCGCCGGCGTCGTTCCTCATCAAACAGGCGCTCAAGCTCGAGTCAGGCAGCAAGGAGCCCAACCGCAACAAGGTTGGCAAGCTCACGCAGAAGCAGCTCGAGGAGATCGCCAAAGTAAAGATGCCCGATATCAACGCCAACGATATCGAGGCGGCGAAGAAGATCATCGCGGGGACGGCACGTTCGATGGGCGTGGAGGTGGAAGCGTAATGCCGCAGCATCACGGAAAGCGATTCAAGAAACTCGTCACCGACTACGATCGCAAGGCGCTGTTCTCGACCCCCGAAGCCGTGGCGCTCGTGAAGAAGAACGCCAACGCGAAGTTCAACGAGACCGTCGAAGCGCATATTCGCCTTGGCGTCGATCCCAAGAAGAGCGACCAAAACGTCCGCGGCACGGTGCTTCTTCCGCACGGAACGGGCCGCACCGTTCGCGTGATTGCGTTCGCAAAAGGCGACAATGCCAAGGCCGCACAGGAAGCGGGAGCGGATATCGTCGGCGATCAGGACCTCATCGACAAAGTCAAGGGCGGCTTCACGGAGTTCGACGTTGCCGTGGCAACGCCGGACATGATGGCGCAAGTCGGTAAGGAGCTCGGTCGCGTTCTCGCGCAGAAGATGCCCAATCCGAAGGCCGGAACCGTGACGCCGAACATCGGCGGCGCGATTCGCGACATTAAGGCCGGCAAGGTGGAGTTCCGTCTCGACAAGACAGGCATCATCCACACGATCGTCGGCAAAGCGAACTTCGACGAGGACCAGCTGCTCGAAAACGTCTCGACCCTGCTCGACGCGATCGTTCGCGCGAAGCCGGCGGCGTCAAAGGGTACCTATCTGCGCAGCGTTACGCTGACGAGCACTATGGGCCCGGGCGTCAAGGTCGATCCGAACCGCATTAAAGCGACGGCGTAGCGCCGCCGCACGCGCAAAAGAAAAAGCTCGCCGGAAATCCGGCGAGCTTTTTGCTCCCTGCGCGGATGCTAGAAGGCTCCCACGCCCCACGGCGTGCCGACGCCGGTCGGACCGTCCCAGCCCGGCATCGACGTGCAGATCGCGGTCGGATCGGCGCCCTTCACGTTGCTGCCGCAGATCTGGCCGGCGTTGTTCTCTAAATCCGGCGACGCATTCTTCCCGATGATGACGTCGGTGATGCTGCTGCTTCCAGCACTATACAGCGCCGCGCCGTAGTTCTGCGTCGACGCATTACCGGCGAGCGCATAGGTGGACGCGATGATCGGCGAAGCCGCGCTAGTGCCTCCGACGACGTAGAATCCGCCGGCATACGGGAACGACATGTAGACGAGAACGCCGGTGTTCGGATCGGCAACAGCCGAAACATCCGCGCCCGGCTTGGTGTCGCTGGGACACTTCAGCGATTTGCTGAGCTTCTCCCAACTCGGGCGCTTCACGAACGTCGAGCAACTGCTGCCTCCGCCGCTCCACGCGGTCTCGATCCAGCCGCGCGAGTTGTTATACGGATACAGCGACGTACCGCCGACCGAGACCACGGTCTGATAATCGGCCGGGCTCTGCGGGCCGGCGTACCAGGCGTTGTCGCCGGTGCTCGCCGTCACGATCGTGTTGGGGATGCTGTAGTACTTGGCGTACTTCGCGATTTGCGAAGCGAAGCAAACGATTTTGCCTTTCTTGTTGACCGCGCACTCGGGGCCGCCGTAGGAGTTGCTGATTTGGCCGGCGCCGGCGGTCGCCGCGGCCAGGGCGGAGATGCCGAGATTCTTACTGCTGTTTGTGGTCGCTTCGATCAACACGATATGGCAGTTCGGGCAAATCGCCGAAACCATGTCCAGATCCAGCGCGGTCTCGACGCCCCATCCCAAGTTAGCACCAGTCGGGGGGCTGGGAAGCGGCGACGTCTGGCCGCTTTGGTTGAGGATTTGCAAGCATCCGTTTTTGATGGTGCAAGCCGGTAGTTTGAACGCTTTGCGATACTTCCCAAGGTCCGCTTCGGCGTCGGGATCGCCGAACGCGTCGACGATGCCGACGGTTTGACCCTTGCCTGCGCTACTCGACGGCAATTTATAGGCTTGCTGCAGCTGCGCCGGCTCGAGCGGATAGTACCACGAGTTGGAGGCTGCCGCGCCCAAACCGGACGCCGCGACGTTGGTGACGGCACGATACTGCGGCGGCTTTTGATACACGACGTCGGTGCGTATCATTGCAAAGCACTGCGGATAGCCGAGTTTCGCTTTCGCGCATGCCGGACGAACGTTCGTCATCTTGGGCGTCTGCGTCGCAATCTGTGGATTCGTCGGGCCGGATGCCGGTAGCGCCGATCCAGCGCCCTGACCACCCGAGCACGATGCCGTAGCGAATGCCGCGATCAAAACGAACGCGGCGCCTTTGAAGCGTTTCATGGAAATGAGGAGGCCTCCGATAGAAGTGGTTGGGTGAAAACGAGGAGCTCCGGTAAGGAGCTCCTCGACTCTAAAGCCGGGACCTGTCTAACAGGTGGCTATTCGATTAGTAGGATACTGCGCACCCGCTGATGGCGTTGCTCCAGAGGCCCTGAACGGGGAAGGAGCTGCCGTTCATCGTTTGGTTGCTCGCAGGCGGTTTCAACCAGGCGCACTTGTCGCCGTTCTCTTCGCCGCTCGAGTCGAGCCAGCCGGAGTTCGGTTCGGGATCCGTGATGGTTTCGGAGTACTCGTGTCCGCCGACGATCGTGACGCCGTCGTACGTTCCCGGCGAGTTGATGAAGCCTTCACCGCAGCTTGCTCCGGCATCGGTCTGATACGGGAAGTCGGTGTAGGACACTTCGGAAGTTCCGCTGCCGGTCGAGCTGTGGAACGCGCACCACTGCGTCTTGAAGCCGCTCGGATCGTGACCTGAGGCCATCGCGACGAAGTAGTTGATTTGCGGACCGTGGCCGTACGTCGCAGCGTACTTCGAGGCCTCGGCAGCCACGTTACTTTGGCTGGGCTTTCTCGGCGGGGTGCTGCTGTCGACGACGGTCGCGAGCAACTGACCAGTTTGGTTGCCCGCGCAGTAGGTCGAGGTCGAGGTCGGCGAGCAGAGCGCCGTTCCGGGACTCTGGTAATACTGATGATTGATGTTCTGCCACGGGCTGCCGCCGGTGTGGCTGAAGAAGCTTTGCAGAATCGTGGCTTCCGCGTTCGTCGCGGTCATGCCCCACAGCACGAGAACGACTTTGGGCGCCGTCTGTACTGGGCCGCCGTGCAACGTGAGGTTGGTGACGGAACCGGCACGTCCGGTCGATGTGTTCTTGCGCAGTTTCTCCATCGCGTCGCGAGTCAGAAACAAGTGCGCCGCATGGCCGTGCTCGTCGTACATCACAAACGGCGAGTTAACCGGTACGCGCATCGAGGACGAAGGCGCCGTGGGCGCATTACTCGTCGGCATCGACGACATGTTGCCGCTGCAGGCGGCGAGCATCGCTGCAGTCGCAGCGGCTCCGAGAATCCGGGAAGTCTTGAGCACTAAGGAAACCTCCTCGTATTAGAAATGGCGGATCTCTATGGCGGATCTCTAAGGAAGACGAATTGTCGACCAAGACCTTGAACGAAATCTTAACTAAAGACCTACGTCGGGGGATAGATGCAAAACGCATCTACCCCGCCACCAACTTTTTGTAGGTATTGCCTACTTAAACGAAACGAACTTTTCCGGTGTGGAGTTCGTACACGCCGCCGATCACGCGGATCTGACCGCTCTTGACCGCGTCGCCGATGATGCTGGAGTTTGCCGGAATTGCGGCTACGTTGGCTTTCACGTTTCCGGCGATCGCCTCGTCAAGCGACTCGCCTTTCTTTACGGCCGGGGCGATCGCCGTAACCAGGCCCTGGATGTGGCCCGGCACGGTCGTCCCTTGATTCACGTATTTTACGGTTGCGTCGACGGCGCCGCAGGCCGTATGGCCGAGAACGAGGATCAGCGACGCTTTGAGCACCGCGACCCCGTATTCCATCGAGCCCAGACCGTTGGCGTCGGCAAAATTGCCGGCTAGCCGGACCACGAAAATATGGCCGGGTACCTGGTCGAACACCGTCTCGATCGGCACGCGCGAGTCCGAACATCCCAGCACGATCGCAAACGGGCTCTGGCCCTGGGTGAGTTCCATCCGCCGGGCGGTCAGGGGGCCGCAGGTTGAGTTGCCGGCGACGAAGCGGCTGTTGCCCGCCTTGAGGAGGGCCAGTGCCTGTTCGGGATTGCTCGCGGCCGGAGCCGGGGCGCCGCCCCCGGCGGCCATCGCTTCACCGTCCACAAGAGCCGCCGCGGCCAAGCCGAGGCCGGTCGACCGTAGGAATTTGCCCCGGTCGACGGAGTCCGAAGAATGCGCCATTGGTGATCGCTTCCTCCTTAGTGAGCTTGCGTGGACCCGGAGCCATGTGGTAGTCTACGCGAGGCTCCGAAGACCGTAGGTCCCCGATTTTGGGGGTAATGTCATTTTCGACCTTCCTTAGCGGCAAGCACGCGCAGCGTGCGCAGTCCTGAGCGTAGTCGAAGGGACACCTACCGAGGACGCGATACGAAAACTCCCGCGATTGACGCGAGTCCGTTTTCTTAGAAGCGCCCTCCGGACGGATGGAGCGCTTTTTCATTACATCAGAAAGCGACTATACGTCTCATGCCAACCGCACGTAAAGAAACCGCGGTACAGGAACTTCGCGATCGGCTCGCCGCTTCGCGAAACTTGTTCTTGACGGATTACGCAGGCTTGACCGTGGAGGAGATCACGAAACTCCGCGGCGAGCTGCGCAAAGACGGCAATACGTACGCCGTCGTCAAGAACACGCTCTTTCGCATTGCCGCCGGAGATCTCGCCAAGCAGTTGGAGAGTTTCCTGGCGGGTCCGACCGGCATCGTTTTTGCCGGCGAGGATCCCGTCGCTCCGGCCAAGGCGCTCAAGACGTTCACCGATGCGACCAAGAAAGTCACCGTCAAGGCGGCTTATATCGACGGTCAACTCGTCGACGCTAAGCAAGTTGCAGTTCTTGCGTCGCTGCCGTCGCGGCAGGAACTCGTCGCCAAGCTCGTCGGTTCGCTCGCCTCGCCGCTACGCGGCCTTGTGACCGTTCTTTCGGGCAATCAGAGCGGTCTCGTCCGCGTACTCAATCAAATCCGCGAGCAAAAAGAATCGGCCGCGGCATAACGCTTAAGGGAGATTTCACGTATCATGGCAGTTGCCGAACTCATCGATCAAATCGACAAACTCACCGTTCTCGAGCTCGCGGATCTCGTCAAGCAGCTCGAAGAGAAGTACGGCGTCTCCGCAGCCGCGCCGGTTGCGATGATGGCCGCCGCTCCGGGCGCGGGTGCTGCCGCACCGGCCGCCGAGAAGACCGAATTCGACGTCATTCTCGCCGAAGCCGGACCGGAAAAGATCAAGGTCATCAAGGCCGTTCGCGAACTCACGAGCCTCGGTTTGACCGAAGCGAAAGCGTTCGTCGAGAGCGCGCCCAAGCCGGTTAAGGAAGGCGTCACCAAAGACGAAGCCGAGCAGGTCAAGAAGAAGCTCGAGGAAGCCGGCGCCAAAGTCGAGATCAAGTAATCTCGGTGCAACAATCGAACGCAGCTGCGCCCGTATGGGCGCAGCTGCTTCCTTTAGCGGTCATCGTCGTGATTCTCGTGATCCGCTCGATTCGTCCAGCGAGGATCAGCGTCACGCGCATGTGGATCACGCCGCTCGTCTTTTGCGCGCTGGGCGGCTTTGCGGTCTATGCGACCCAACGGCTCGAGCCCGCGCCCGTCTGGGAAATCGCCGCCGGGTTGATCGTCGGCCTGATCGCCGGCGTGCCGTTCGGCATTCTGCGCGGCACGCACACCGACGTACGGCCGGCCGATCGTCCGGGCGTCATGTATTTGGGATCGTCGTGGATGACGATTGCGATCTACTTGGTCGCGTTCGGTTTGCGCTTCGTCGTACGCGAAATGATGCCGCACCGCGGCGCGCTGGCGGGCGTGATCGGCGACGCGCTATTGGGTTTTGCGATCGCGTTTATCGCGACCAGCTATATCGTGATCTTCCGGAAGTACGAGCTGGCGGCCGCTAAAGCTTAGGCGGTCCGTAACCGCTGGAACTCGCGTTTCCTTGCTGTTGCTGTTGCTGCGCGGGCGGCGTGGAGTTCTGCTGCGTCGCCGCTGCGGATGGAGCGGGCGGCGCTCCGTTGACTTGCGTTGAAGGCGGCAACGGCCACTGCGTGATCCACTGCTGCGACTGCCATTGCGGGGTCTGCCACGTCTGGGGCTGCCACGGCTGGCTTTGCCACTGCTGGCCGGCCGCGGTCGGCATACCGGCAGAACCCGTCGACGCACTCCCACCGCTCGACGTGCTGACTCCGCCGGCGGATCCGCCTCCACCTGACGACCCGCTAGCCTGCTGGGCCATGCTCGGGAGGGTCGAGGCAACGACAAGAGCTGCAAAAGCGAAAATCGCAAAGACCGTAATCAGGCGGCTACGCATGTGCGATGACGTTAGCGGCCTAGCGTAGGATCCCTATCCGGGGCCGTACGGGGAAGGGTAGCCCCCGTATCCCGGCGGCGGCTGCTGCGGATACGGGTAGCCTTGCTGCGGATACGGATAGCCTTGCTGCGGATATGGATAGCCTTGCTGCGGATACGGATAGCCCTGCTGCTGCTGCGGATAGCCCTGCTGCGGGTAGCCTTGCTGCGGATACCCCTGTTGCTGCTGCGGGTAGCCTTGCTGCGGATACCCCTGTTGCTGCTGCGGGTAGCCTTGCTGCGGATACCCCTGTTGCTGCTGCGGATAGCCCTGCTGCCCGTAACCGCCCTGCTGGCCGTAGCCGTGGTGCGGAGAAAACTCTTGCGACGACGACTGTTCGCGCGACTGCACCATCGCGACCGCCTTACTCGGATCGTTCGGATACTTTCCGAACGTCGCCGGATCTTCGGAAAAGACTTTTTCGAGATCGGCAACGCGATGCGAGTCGGTCGGATGATCCGACAGCCACTCGGGGCTCGAGCTCTTTTGACCCTTCATGCGGTCGAACAGCCAAACCATGCCCCACGGATTGTAACCGGCTTTTACGCAGTTATACGCGCCGGCACGATCGGCCGCGCTTTCGACTTCGCGCGAGTAGCTCTTCGACTGCGCGTTTGCTCCCATGCCGACGGCCATCTGTCCCATGTAGCCGCCGTAACCGCCGCCCATTCCGAGAATCGCGCCAAGAATGCCGGCTGCCGTTTGCAACCCTTGATTCTTGTGGTTCTCGTTGTAGACGTCGTGATGAATGTCGTGCGAAACCTCGTGACACAGCACTCCGGCGAGCTCGTCCTGATTCTGAACGAACGACATCAAGCCCGTCGTTACGTACACGTTGCCGCCCGGAACGGCAAATGCGTTAGGCGACTTCGAGTTGACCAAAATGAAGTGAAACGGCGTGAAGTACTGCGGATCGGCAACGGCTGAAATCTTGTCGGCAACCGGCTTGAGCTCGTCGTACAGCGGTGACTGCGGAACGATTTTGCCCTGCTGCATCAGCTGCTGGTACTGCTGCTGGCCGACCTGCATTTCCCACTGATCTTGTTGCGACGATTCGGCAAGCGCGGGCGAAGCGCCAAATACGAAAAAAGCGGCGAGAAATGCAGCCGCAAAGGGGCGTCCCAGGGTTCGCGTCATGCCCCTATCCTAGGCCGTCCCTGAGAGAAAAAGATGAGAGCCGGATTTGATTCCGACCCTCATTTTGTTAAGCGAAGCCGGCAGGCTAATGAACGAGGAAACCGACCAGCAACAGGGCGACGATATTCAACACCTTGATCATCGGATTGATCGCCGGCCCGGCGGTGTCTTTATACGGATCGCCGACGGTGTCGCCGGTGACGGCCGCTTGGTGAGCGATCGAGCCTTTGCCGCCGAAGTTGCCGTCTTCGATGTATTTCTTGGCGTTGTCCCACGCGCCGCCGCCACTTGTCATGGAGATCGCGACGAACAGACCGGTGACGATCGAGCCGACCAAAATGCCGCCCATCATCTGCGCGCCGGTGTCGCCCGGCAGCGCTTTGAAGACGGATAGCAGCACGACGAGCACCGGAACGCCGACCGGAATGAGCGCCGGAACGATCATTTCTTTGAGCGCCGCGCGCGTCACGATGTCGACGGTCGTTCCATAGTCGGGCTTAGTGGTGCCGGCCATGATGCCCGGAATCTCGCGGAACTGACGGCGCACTTCCTCGACCACCGCGCCGCCGGCACGTCCGACCGCTTCCATCGAAAGCGAGCCGAACAGATACGGCAGCAAGCCTCCGATGAAGAGACCGCACAGCACGTACGGATTGCCGATCGCAAACAAGTCGCGCACCGTATCGGCGCACGCCGAACCTTGTCCGGCGCACTTTGCGTTGGTGAGCTCTTGCAGGAACGACGCGAACAGCACGACGGCCGCGAGCGCGGCCGAACCGATCGCGTACCCCTTTGTGACCGCCTTAGTGGTGTTTCCGACCGCGTCGAGCGGATCGGTGACGTTGCGCACCTCTTGCGGCATCTCGGCCATTTCGGCGATACCACCCGCATTATCCGTGATCGGACCGAACGAGTCGATCGCGACGACGATGCCTGCCATCGACAGCATCGCCATAACCGCGATACCGACGCCGTAGATGCCGGAAAGCGCGAAACTGACCAGGATGCCGACGACGATCGTGATCGCCGGCCACGCCGTCGCCTTCATCGATACGGCCAAGCCGGCGATGATGTTCGTTGCATGTCCGGTGACCGACGCCGCGGCGATCTGGCGCACTTCTTTGAACTGCGTGCCGGTGAAGTATTCGGTAATGAACGTGATCGCGCCGGTGACGACGAGACCGACCAACGCACAGAGGAAGATCGGCACGGGCATCGCGACGGTCGCTCCGGCGAACACGCTTTGCGTGACGAACCAGAATCCGACCAGCGCCAGAATCCCGGCGACCGTCATGCCGCGATAGAGCGCGCCCATGATGCGGCTTTTGTCAACTTTGCCGACGGAGACGACGAGCGAGCCGATGATCGACGCCACGATCGAAACCGCGCCGAGCAGCAGCGGGAACGTCGTCGCACCCGGCACCGCCGCACCGATGAGCAAGTGGCCGAGCAGCATCGCCGCAACCGTCGTGACGCAGTACGTCTCGAACAAGTCCGCCGCCATACCGGCGCAGTCGCCCACGTTATCGCCGACGTTGTCGGCGATGACGGCAGGGTTGCGCGGATCGTCTTCGGGGATGCCGGCTTCGACCTTCCCGACCAAGTCGGCGCCGACGTCGGCCGCCTTCGTATAAATACCGCCGCCCAGACGTGCGAACACCGAGATCAGCGAACAGCCGAACGCGAGTCCGACCATCGCCGCGAGCGACGTGCCTTCGTTGCCGCCGTTGACGTTGAGCAGGATCCAGTAGTAACCGGAAACCGCCAGCAGTCCCAAACCGACGACCAGCATGCCGGTGACCGTGCCGCCCCGGAACGCGACGTTGAGCGCCGGTGCGAGTCCTCCGCGGCCGGCTTCGGCGGTGCGCACGTTGGCGCGCACCGAAATCGTCATACCGATGAAGCCGGCGGCGCCCGAAAGAATCGCGCCGATCAAAAAGCCGATCGCGGTTTCGAGCCCTAGCGAGGGAGCGAAGTAAATGATGATCGCGCAGATAATCGCGACGATGCCGACGGTCGTGTACTGGCGCTTCAAAAACGCCATCGCGCCTTCTTGAATCGCCGCGGCGATCTCGCGCATGCGTTCGTTACCAGCGGGTTGACCCAACACCCAGAAGATCAGCGCGACGCCGTAGAGTACGGCGAGCACACCACCGACCAGGCCGGCCACAATCGCAGTCTGTGCCGTCATTATGTTCCTTAAAGTAGCGAGGGTAGTACGAAAAGCAGCCCCGTGTCCGGGCCGACCGGAGCGGATACTAGGATTGCCTCGGCGAGTCCTTTCCCGGCTTGCTTAGGATGAGGGCAGCGCGTAATAGAACTTCGGACCTATGGAGACGGTCGACTTCGTCGTCGTGGGGTGCGGACCGGCGGGCGCTACCGCCGCACGCGAGGCGGCGGCTGCCGGCATCGAAACGGTGGTGCTTGAGAAAGATGCCGTCGTCGGCGCGAAGCGCGTTTGCGCGGCGGGCTTGCGACCGGGTTTTTGTCGCACCTTCGATCTGCCGCGGGAGCTCGTGCATTGCGACACGCCGCGGCTGGCGCTCTTCGACGACGCCGGCGTGGAACACGAGATCCCGTTCGGACCGGGTCACACCACCACACGCGAGGAGCTCGACGGCACGATGGGGGCGCTGGCGGCGCAAGCCGGCGCGGACGTGCGCACGCAGTCGCTGTTCCGTTCGGTCGACGATGGCGGCGGCCGGACCGTGGTCGAATATGCCGACTTACGTGCCGGCGAGCGCCGCCAAGTGCGCGCGCGCAACGTTTTTCTGGCCTCCGGCGCCACTGTGCGCGCGCCCGAAAGCCTCGCGTTCGACCAGTGGGAGAGCGGTCTCATGACGACGCTGCAATATCGCGTTTATCTGCAGCATCCGGCGGTGCCGATCGCTTACCGCACGCTCGAGCTACATTATTACCGCACGGCGGCCGGACGGCAGATCGTTGCGTGGATGTTCCCCAAGCGCGACCACTTAGCCATCGGGCTAGGCGTCGTGGGCAAGATGCCGGGACGGGAGTTGCGCGAGGAACTGACCGCGTTCGAGACGCGCGTGCGCGCGCGGCTCTATCCCAACGTCCAGACCGCCGCGCGTAAGGAAGAAGGTCACCTGCTTTACGGCGGATGGCCGCGTCCCAACCTGAGCCGTGAGAACGTCATGATCGGCGGTACCGCCGCCGGACTGGTCGACGCCACCAACGGTGAGGGGATCTACGAAGCGGCCATGACCGGCCGCATGGCCGCCGAGTCGGTCGCCGCCGAGCGCTCGCGGCCGGCCGCGGCCGCGACGCGGTACGCGCGCGCGGTGGCCGGGCGATTTTCGCGCCGGCTGTCGCACCGAGTAAAGTTGATGCGCTTTCTCGAACGTGTACCGACGCGTTATGGGGTGCTCTTCGAGCAACTCGCGAGTACTCCACGCTTTGCCGACCTCTTGCAAAAGGAAGACTGCGAACGAACGATGGGCGACCGCATCTACCTCTATGGCCAAGCGTTGCGTTTCGCAGTGCGTGCCGCCGGATTCGCTGGACGTTAAACTAGCGCGTGTCGACGATTGCCATCTCGGAGCCGGAGTTCGTGTCGCTGCGCGACTCCATCCGCGAACGTTTCGGCATCTTCTACGACGATACGAAACAATTTTTACTCCAAAGCCGCTTGCAGACGCGTCTGCTCAAGAGCCGCTGCGAGACGTTTGGGGCGTATCAGCGGTACCTGTCGACGTCCCCGCAGCGCGAGGAAGAGTGGGACGAGCTCGCCTCGGTGCTCTCCAACAACGAGACGTATTTCTTTCGCGAGCGCGCTCAACTCGACGTTCTTGCCAACGAGTGTGTCGACGAGGCGCTGCGCGCGGGCGGACGGCTGCGCGTATGGTCGTCGGCGTGCTCCACCGGAGAAGAGCCGTATACCATCGCCATGATGCTGCTCGACGGTAGGCGGATCGCGCCGTCGAGCGTCACGATCCGAGCCAGCGACCTCTCGCCACGCGCGCTCGGAAAGGCCCAGACCGGTTTCTACCGCGAGCTGTCGTTTCGCGCCACCCCGCCCGAGATCGTGGCAAAGTTTTTCAAGCCGTTCGAACAAGGCTTTTTCGTATCGGACGAAGTCAAGCGGATGGTCGAACTCTTCCGCATCAACCTGCTCGATGCGCGGGCCGTGGCAGGAGTCGGGATTCATGACGCGATTTTCTGCCGTAACGTGCTCATCTATTTTGACAAGCCGACCCAGAAGCGCGTCGTCGAGGCGTTCGCGCAAGCCTTGCGTCCGGGCGGCTTCCTGTTCCTGGGCCATGCCGAGTCGATCATGCGCCTAACCGATCTGTACGATCCCGTGATTACGCCCAAAGCGATCTATTATAGGCGTAAAGCGTGAGCGACGTCATCAACGTTCTCGTCGTGGATGACTCGGCGTTCATGCGCCGCGCGATCACGAAAATTCTCGAGAACGAAGACGACATTCGCGTCGTCGCGACGGCCCGCAGCGGCGAAGAGGCGCTGGCGAAGGTCGCTCAGGTCAATCCCGACATCATTACGATGGACGTCGAGATGCCCGGAATGGGCGGTCTCGAGGCCGTGCGCCAAATCGTCGGCGGCGAGCGCGTGCCGATTATTATGGTCAGTTCGCTTACGCGCGAAGGCGCGGAAACGACGTTCCGCGCGCTCGAGCTCGGCGCCGTCGATTTCATTTCTAAACCCGATGCGGCATACACGAACATCAATGAAGTCGCGCGCGATCTCGTTGCGAAGATTCACACGTTCAGCCGCCGCGGCGCCCGGCCGCTAGCGGCGCACGACGTCGCGCCAATAACCGCGCCGGCGCCCGTACAAGCGCCGCCGCCGTTCGCGCGCCCCCGGATCGCGCATCGTAACTACGAGTGCGTTGCGATCGGAACGTCGACCGGCGGCCCGGTTGCGCTCGCGCACGTGATTCCGCGGCTGCCGCTAGCGTTTCCGTTGCCGATTCTGATCGTGCAGCACATGCCGGTAGGTTTCACGCGTCCGCTTGCCGACCGTTTGAACTCCCAGAGTAAGCTGCGCGTCATAGAGGCAAGCAATGGGATGATCCTTGAGAAGGGTACGGCGCTTGTGATACCCTCCGGACGCCAGGTCAAGCTCCACCGTTCGCTGGGCGACGTCGAGCTGTCGCTGGTTCCCGACGACGGTCACTCCCTGCACGTGCCGAGCGTCGACGTTCTCGACGAGCAGGTCGCCGATATGTACGGTCCGTTGGGCATCGGCGTGATCCTCACCGGTATGGGGCAAGACGGCGTGAAAGGTTTGCGCAAGCTTAAGGCACGTGGTGGTTATGTGGTGGGTCAAGACGAGGCCACGTGCGTCGTCTACGGCATGCCGCGTGCCGCCGCACTCGCCGGCCTCGTCGATCGGGTAGCCCCGCTGGACGAAATACCGCAGGTGCTTTTGGACCTGATCACGCAGTCCAACCGAACAAATTCTTAACGGTGGCAAGCACGATATTTCACGAACTATACGCTCAGCCGCTAGGAAGCGCGCGCCCGGCTGTGAGAAACTCTGCGGCATAAAATGAAGCCGGACCTAGCACGTCGCTACGTCATCGGCGGCGTGGAACTTTCGCGAGAAGAGATCGTCCACAAATACCTTCACTTGGTGAAGTACGTGGCCGGTCGCATCTCGGTGAACCTTCCCCCCAACGTCGAGATCAACGATTTGATCAACGATGGTATTTTGGGTTTGATCGACGCGATCGAAAAATACGACGACGCGCGGGGAGTCAAGTTCGAAACGTACGCGATCACGCGAATCAACGGTGCCATCCTCGATGCGCTGCGCTCGCTGGATTGGGTGCCGCGCGCCGTTCGTCAGCGCGCTCGCGAGCTCGAGCGCGTCTATCAGGAACTCGAGCTCGAATACGGCCGGGCCCCCAACGAAGACGAGGTCGCGAGGCGAATGGGTCTGTCCGTTCGCGAGCTCGATCAACTCATCCAGCGTGTGCGCGGCACGGCCGTCTTATCGCTCGAAGAGTTTCTGCCCAACGAAAAAGGCTACGAAATCCCGCTGGTGGACACGCTCAAAGACGAAGAGAGCGACGTGACGTCGGAAGTCGAGCAGCGCGAAGTCCGCAACGAGCTGGTCGCGGCGGTCGACTCGCTGTCGGCGCAAGAACGCACCGTCATTCGGCTCTACTACTTCGACGGCCAGACGCTCAAGGAAATCAAGGGCGCGCTGGGCGTCTCGGAGTCGCGCGTTTCGCAGATTCACGCCCAAGCCGTCATCCATTTGCGCCAGAAGCTGCGCGAGCTGCGCGCCGACCTGGGCTATCGTGAAGACGATCCCACGATCAAACAGAAGTACCTCAGGAAGCCGCCGCCCGACCCCGATACTAGAGTAGAACGAATCTCTCGGGGAGAAGTACCGGGCAATGGCGATCCAACCGGTGGATCTGCAGCTGGCCTACCTGGCCGCACCAGTGAGCGCGGCCGCAGCTAACGTCGTCCAACAAGGACCCGAAGCCGCCCAGGCAGCCGCCCAATCAGCGTTCGCTTCCCAACTCGAGCAGCGTGAAGAGACCATCGAGGAATCGGCGCGTGCCGAGGGCGCGAAGATTCAGGCCGACCAGCAAGGCGGAGGCAACGCCGGTACCTACTCCCCGCGCAAGCGTCGCCAGCCGGTCGCGTCCGCGCCGGCCGAAGAAGTAGCGATTCCGGGCGAACCCGCGCACTTCATCGACACCACCGCCTAAAGTCCCATGTCGAGCTTCGACCCGCTCGCTGCAGTCGTTGCCGATGCGGCGCTCGCGCAGTCGTCCGTTGCCGCGATCGATCTCGGCGTGCAGATCGAAATTCTGCAGCAGCAGCTCGCCGTCGGCGACCTGCTCAGCGCAACGATTCTGCCGCCGCAAAACGGCGTCGATCTCTTATCGCTGCTGGGACAAACGGTGCAAGCGCAGCTGCCGCCGGGAATCGATCCGGGCGAGACGCTGCTCCTGCAAGTCACGGGGTTTCAAGGCAACCAGATTCTCGTGCGCAACATCGGCGTCGTCGATCCCGAAAATCCGCCGCCGACGGTAACGGTGACGCTTCCGCAGCCCGAACCGGGAGCGCCCACCCAAGGGACGTTGTATACGGTGCTCCCGCAAGCACCACAACCGCAGCAGGCTCAACCGGCGACACAACCGCAGCAAGCGTCGCAATCGGCATCAAACGACAGCGTCACCAGCACGCAAATACCGCCCGCGACACCGATACCGTCGTCGGTCGCTCCGCCTCGCGCCGTATTCGTCGCAGCGTCGGTACAAAAAGTCCAACCCGCAACGGGGCCTTCGGCATCGACACCCGCGACGAGCGCGCAAAAGTCCGTGCCGGTCGTCGTGCCGCCCGAGAACGAACTCGCGCTCGAAGCTCGTATCGCCGCAACGCGCGCCGCCTCAATCGACATCGAGGAACTCGTGAATCAGCCGGCGCCGGTAAAACACGTGCCCGCACAGCCGCTTGCGCAACAATCCGCGCCGGCAACACCGCCGGGACGTACTTCGCCGATACCATCGACGCCGGTAGCGCCCCCGCCCATCGCCCCACGAGCAGCGGCGCTCGCGCCGGAGCTCGCGCTTCTCGCACGTCTACGTATTCCGGCGCTGCCGTTCACCTTGGCAGCGGCGCGTTTAACGAACACCGCGGCGTCGATTCTGCCGCGAACGCTCGCTCGTCTCGACGCGGCGCTGGCCGCGCTTCCACAAGCCGACGCGCGGGCCGCGACGATCCGCACCATTGCCGCTTTCTTGGGCAAACTCGATTTAGGCAACACGCGCGCACTGCCCGAACAGCTCATGTCGTACGTGAGCAACGTCGTCGACGGCGCCGAAAGCAAACTTGCCGCCCTCGTGCGCGCGCTCGATGCCGATCCCGAACCGCCGCCCGAAGCGCCGGGCCAACCAGCCACGGCGCAAACGCCGCCGGCAGCAAACGCACCGGCGAACGTCCCCACGAATGCGCCGCCACCGCAATCGGCGGCGGCAAACGCGCAGGGCGCCGCCGCGGAGAATGCGCAGCCCGAAATCGCAGCACGCGCGGCAGAACGCGCCGTCGCGTTGCAATACGACCTCAAAGCCGCGATCGTTTCGATGACCGACACTCCGGCACGGGGTGCGACGGCGCAGCTGTCTGCAACGCTCGGCGAAGCGCTGACCGCGCTGACCGCGGTGCAACTCGGTGCGGTCAACGCACAGAACACCGATCCGAGCACGATCGTGATTCCGCTGCCCGCATTTTATTACGACGGCGGCCGTCCCGCGCAGTTGCGTATCTCGCGCGACGCGCCCCAAGGCGGTAACAAACTCGATGCGGACAACTTCCACATTGCCTTCGTTCTGGACACTAAGAGCTTGGGAACCGTCGCGGTCGACGTTCAAACGGCGTCCCGCAGCGTCAGCGTGAACGTCAAGACCCAGGCGCAAACGGCGGCCAACCGCTTCCGCGACAGCTTCGGCGATCTACGCGGACGTTTGGAGCAACTGCAGTATCGCGTCGCCAACATCGCCGCGAACGTGGCTCCCCCGCGTGACGGCGGCGCGAGCAAAGCGAGCGAGGCGAGCGTCGTCGAGGAGCGCAAAAGCAACGTGGATCTCCAGGCATGAGCTTCTTCGATTTCCGCAAGCGCGAGAAGCGTCCGGCAGCTGCAGCCTTGACGTACGATCCCGTCAAGCCCGAGCCGCCGCAGGTCGTCGCGGTCGGGCGCGGACACCTTGCCGAAGAGATCGTTCGCGTTGCCAAAGAGCAAGGAATCCCGTTGCACGAGGATCCCGGCCTGGTGGAAGCGCTGGCGATGCTCGACGTGAGCGACTATATTCCGCGCGAACTCTACGCGGTAATCGCGCAGATCCTCAGCTACGTCTTCCGCGTCGACACCGCGGCCGGCGCGCGGCAGCGTTAGGGGTTTAGGCTACGGCGAAACCCAGTCGTTTTGCCACTTGGCGACTTGTTTTTGCCACGCCGCACAGGTTGCTCCGTCGTCGGTTGCGCGGTAGGTGACGGCGCATTTTTGCAGTTTCCGCGCCGCAAGCTCGGTGGTCGCCTCGGGGTAGTCGTGCGTCGTGGCATGTTCCAGCCACGCTTTCCAGGTGGCCAAAAGTGCGTCTGCGTACATCGGTCGCGACGATGGGCAGAGCTTCGAATAGTTAACGTCTCTGTTGTATCGCGCGGCGGATTGGGCAACGTGATCCGGTGATGGACTGTAAGGGCTAGCGAAATCGTCCGCCACTTTCGTGTTCGTTTCAAGGTCTTTCGCAAACGCGTCGATGTATGCCGAACACTCCGAAGACGTCGCAGCGCGCACCGTCACGGACCAGAGTGCCGGCTGAAGGGTAACGAACGCTAGGAGAAAGACTGCAACTCGCATCGATCTCGCTGCATTTCCAACGCAGAGGAATGTTCCTTTTTAAGCAGCCTAGCTATTTGGAGAATGAAGATGATTCGTCGCTCGTTTTTCTCAGCGGCAGCGTCGGCGGTCGCACTCAGTGCGTCGGCCTTCCATCCTGCGGGCGCCGCTGAAAGCGGACCGTCGTTCCCAGAGCCCGATCCTATCGCCGTCGACCAGGCAACGGTCGATCGCGCGCGTCGAGTGCTCAATGGCGTTGCAAGCAATACGCTCGATCGTACTGAATTGGCACCGGAGTTGTCTTCGTTCGTGCCTCCCGAGTTCTTCACAAAAGGAGCCGCTTTTGTTAGCGCGCTCGGGGCACCCCAGTCGATGTACCCGTTTGAAAAGCGGATTATGGCAAACGAAACGTCGACCTATTTCCGCGTTCGTTATCCGAAGGAAATCCTGACGTGGGTCTTCTCCGTTAACGATGCCGGTCGAATCGTCGGGCTTAGCCTACGGCACAGTCCAAACAACCTGATCTTTAACGCCGTCTACCGCGAAATCGCGTACTAACGCGAGGCCGCGATCGCACGGGTACTCTATCGGGCGGGGGAGAGCGGCCAAGCAGAGCCATAGGTAGCGCTTGGCTTGGACTATCGAACAGGAGTTCGATAGTCCGTGGGGAAGACTCTGGCCCGTGAGCTTCATTCAACGGCTGCGGGCATCGCTAGGCAAGGCGCGGGATGCGTTCTCGGCCGTCCAGCGTTTGGGCCGTGCGGCCAAGCCCCTCACCGACGAGTTTTGGGACGAGCTCGAAGAGACGCTGATCCTGGCCGATTTCGGCGTGCCCACCACGCAGAAGATCGTCACCGGGCTGCAGACCGTCTCGAAACAGGAAGCCTGGAAAACGACCGATCAGCCCGTCGCGCGTTTCCGAAAGGACGTCGAACGCTTTCTGACGATTCCGGGCGCAGAGCTCAATCTCGCCGCGCATCCGGCGGTCGTGCTGATCGTCGGAGTCAACGGCAGCGGTAAAACGACGACGATCGGTAAACTCGCAACGCGTTTGCGCCGCGCGGGTAAACGCGTGATGCTCGTCGCCGGCGACACCTTTCGCGCGGCCGCAGCGGAGCAGTTGGCGATTTGGGGGCAGCGCAGCGCGAGCGAGTTGATCCGCGGCGCCGAAGGCGCCGATCCCGCGTCGGTCGTCTTCGACGGCATTCGCGCGGCAAAAGCGCGCAACGTCGACGTCATCCTCGTCGATACGGCCGGCCGGCTGCAGACCAAGACCAACCTGATGGAAGAGCTCAAGAAGATCCGGCGCGTCGTCGAGCGCGAGCTCGGTGAAGCACCGGCCGAAACGCTGCTCGTGGTCGACGGCACGACCGGGCAGAACGCGATTTCTCAAGCGAAGCTATTCAACGACGCGACGCAACTGACCGGAATCGTCATCACCAAGCTCGACTCGACGGCCAAGGGCGGCGTGCTGGTCGCGATCGTCGACGAGCTCGAGGTGCCGATCAAGTTTGTCGGATTGGGGGAGTCGGCCGACGATCTGCGGCCCTTCGTCGCCTCCGAGTTCATCGACGCCCTGTTCGAAGAAGAATCCGCAAACGTGTGAATCACAATGCCACCCACTTGGCACTCCGGTGTGAGAGCGTGATAGACAACAGAACAACGCCACATTCATTAAGAGAGGAAGAAGATGGCAGCGCAAGACGAACGGCAGGTCGCCCTTAGCAATGCCCTCGCGCAGATCGAGCGGCAGTTCGGTAAGGGCTCGATCATGCGCATGGGCGAATTTAACGAGCGCATGGCCTTTGAGGTCGTGCCCAGCGGCTCGATCGCACTCGATCTCGCGCTCGGCGTGGGCGGCTTCCCGCGCGGGCGCATCGTCGAGATCTACGGACCGGAATCCAGCGGTAAAACCACCCTCGCCCTTCACGCTATCGCCGAGGCGCAGAAAACCGGCGGCACCGCCGCGTTTGTGGACGTCGAGCACGCGCTCGATCCCAACTACGCTGCCGCGTTGGGCGTCGATCTCGACAATCTGCTCGTCTCGCAGCCCGATACCGGCGAACAGGCGCTCGAGATCGCCGAGATGCTCACGCGTAGTAACGCCGTCGACGTCGTCGTCATCGACTCGGTCGCCGCGCTGGTCACCAAAGCCGAGCTGGAAGGCGATATGGGCGACGCACACGTCGGTCTGCAAGCGCGGCTGATGTCGCAGGCGCTGCGTAAGCTCACCGCCGCCATCTCCCGCAGCAAGACGGTGATGATCTTCATCAACCAGCTGCGCGAGAAAGTCGGCGTCATGTTCGGCAATCCCGAAACGACGTCGGGCGGGCGCGCGCTGAAATTCTATGCGTCGGTGCGGCTCGACGTGCGCAAGCTCGAAACGATCAAGGTCGGACAAGACGTCGTCGGCACGCGTACCCGCGTCAAAGTCGTCAAGAACAAAGTCGCGCCGCCCTTCCGTCAAGCCGAGTTCGACATTACGTACGGGCACGGCATCTCGAAGATGGGATCGATCCTCGACGTCGCGCTCGAACAGAACATCGTCGGCAAGAGCGGATCGTGGTACACCTACGGCGATCAGCGCATCGGTCAAGGCCGCGAAAACGCCAAGGCGTTCCTCGAAGAGCATCTCGATCTCGCCGGCGAGCTCGAATCGAAGATTCGCGAAGCGCTCCAAAAAGTCGCCTCGACCAACGGCAAAGCTCCCGCAGTTGCCGCGGTGACGACCGAGGAGTGAACCCTTCGACAGTTCAGGATGACACGTAAGGCATACGCTGCCGCGCTTGGGTTGTTAGCGCGGCAGCGTCTCACGCAAGCGCAACTCTGGCAGCGTCTCGAACGCAAAGGCTTTGACGATGACGCCATTCGCGATGCCGTCGAACGCTGTAAAAGCGATGGCTTCGTCGACGACAAGCTGTTCGCGCGGCTCTACGTCACCCAGAAGCGCAAAGCGGTCGGTGACGTGCGGCTGATCGGTGAGCTCGTCAACAAAGGTGTCGATCGCGATGCAGCGGCGCAGGCCGTCGGAGCGCTCGAGGGCGGCGAGCGCGAACGCTGCGCCGCCGCCTTCGACGCAATGACCACCCGCAATGCGGCCCTGGCCTACCCCTCGGCAGCCAGGAAGCTCGAGCGTCTGGGCTTCCCCGCATCGACGATTTATCGCGTGCTGCGCGAGCACGCGGCCGCCTTTGGACCGCTCGCCGGCATCGATCTCGAAGGCCAGAGTGGCTAGATTGCCATAACTTTGGTATAATATGGCAATCCTGCCATGATGGCCAAAAGGAAGTCCAATGCTCGCCCGCGACCCCCAACGCCAAACGGCGATCTCTTCAAAAGTCGCGCTCGACGCCCTAGCTCGGGTCGCGGATCGTTGGAAACTCAAGCAGCAAGATCTCCCGGCGCTGCTCGGTACGAGTCCGAGAACCGTGCGTGCGTGGTACAAATCGCCGCCGGCACGCCTCGGTCCGCACGTTTTGGAGCGAATCAGTCACTTGTTGGCCATCTATAACGCGCTCAACGCAATCTTCGGCATGCCCTTTGCCGACGAGTGGATCCATCAAACTAATCGTGCGTTCGGCGATCGCGCGCCGATCGAGTTGCTGCGATCCGGCGGGTTCACGGAGCTGGTCGATATCCGCCGCTATCTCGACCAGGCGATGCTCGGCTAAATGACCTTTCTCGACGACACGTTCACGCGGCTCGCGTATCCGCTGCAAACTCCGGCGCTACTCGCGCTAGCCCAAACGCCCGAGGAGCAGCGCCAAATTCTCGCGTTGCTGCAGCTCACCGGCCCTGTGTCCGGCGAAGCCGATGCTTACGTACGGCGGCCGTTTGATTTACCAACCGTGAGCCGGTTTAGCGACGGAAGCTATGGCGTGCTCTACGCCGCGAATTCGCTGATCACGGCAGTGCGCGAGAGCGCGCATCATCTCGCGCGTTTCTTCGCCGACGGAAACGCGCCGGAAACGCAAACGCGCCGCACGCGGCTTGAGATGCACGTGCGCAGCCGGGTTATCGATATCCGGCGCAGCGTACGGCCGCGAGTGACCGCTGCGATCTACGATCCCGACGACTACCGCATCGCCCAGGACTATGGTCGCAAAGTCCGGGCGCGTACGCACGCGCTACACTACGACAGCGTTCGGAACCGTCACGGGGGACATTGCGTGGGCGCGTTCGTGCCGGAGGTGGTCGTCGGCGCCGCCATCGCCGGCGAAGTTGGCCTTGTCTGGAACGGGCAGCGTTTCGTCGAGGCCCACGAGATCGTGCCGCTCTAGCGGGCCGCATCCCGATCGCGAGGTAGCCGGGGGCCTGGGCGAGTAAGGGCTGCCACCCTTTGGGTATAGGTAGTTCGATAATTGCCTCGTCCTGAAGCTAGGAGAGCACATGCATAGATCATCCCGCGCTACTGCGTCGGCTCTGATGCTGGCGTTGGCGCTTTCTGCTTGTAGCGGAAGCTCCTCATCGATCCCCACCGCTTCTACTGGCGGTGGCCCCGCGATTTCAATGCCGAGAACGGTCGGAGCGCTCGCGGTCAGAGATCTCGGAAGACGGGCTCCCAAGGATCCCGTCAGCGTGACCCTCGTTCTCAATTACAATCACCAAGCGGATCTCGATCGCTTCGTGGAGAGACAGGGCGGACCGCACGGTGCGCATCATTTCCTCACGCGTGCGGAGTTCAACAGTCGCTACGCTCCGACGCCGCAGCAAGAGCGAGCGGTCCTCAAGGCCCTCACACGTGCCGGATTCACGGTCACGCAGCGTTTCTCGAATCGCACGATTGTCGACGCAACCGCACCTAGCCGCGCCGTGGAGAGATTTTTTGCGACGCGGATGCACACGGTCGATCAAGGCAAGTACGGGCGGCGCTTCGCGCCCGCAACGCGCGCGACCATTCCGGCGTCGATCGCATCCTTCGTGCGTACGGCTTCGCTGAGCAACATCGTCATCGCACGGCCGATGATCGACGACTCGTCGGTTCAATCGCCGGATCGTTGCATTTTCGGAAAACATTGCAGTACGCCGACGCCGTCGCCCAGGCCGACGGCGACGCCGACACCCAAGCCGACGCCGACTCCAACGGCGGCACCGACGCCTACACCGACGACCGGGCCGACGGCAACGCCGACGGCCGCGCCGACCCCGACGCCGACGGCTACGCCGGCAGGCGGATGTAACGGTGCGGCAGCCGATAACGGGCCGCTTACGAACTCGAGCGGTACGCTGGCGACGGGCGTTGCCAAGCCGTTCGACTTTCCGGTACAGCACGGTTGCAACGGCGCCGGTTACACGGCAGCCGTCGTGATTGACGACCCGATCAACACGAGCTACGTCGCCACGTATCTGTCGGCGTCGCAAGTGACGCAGACCGGCACGATCACCAATGAAGCCGTCGACGGCGGCGGCAGCGGTGACGATCCCGAAACCGATCTCGACGTCGAGACGATCTCGGGACTCGCGCCGGGTGCCAACATCATCGTCTACGATATCGGTTCGCTCGCGGATCAGAATATCGAAGACGCGTACAACAAAGTGCTTACCGACGGTAAGGCTGCTGCGGTCAACTCGTCGTTCGGCGGATGCGAATCGAGCGACACGTCGTTCGAAAGCGCCACCAACGCGATCGCGCAGCAAGGCGCCGCCGAAGGCGTCGAGTTCTCCGCGTCGTCGGGCGACACCGGTTCCAACGAATGCAACAGCGGTCTGTCCAAAGGCGTGAGCGCGCCGGCCGGCGACCCCTACTTCACATCCGTCGGAGGCGTCAACTTCACCGACAATAGTTCCGGCGTGCTGACCAGCGTCACGATGGGATCGGCGTCGTGTAGTGACGGCTTCGTTACCACGTGTTCCGGTGGCGGCGGCGTCTCCACGGTCGTTGCGTTCCCGAGCTGGCAAAGCGGGATCGCAGGCATGATCACGTCGGGCCGCAACCAACCCGATATTTCGCTGCCGTTCTTCCCGGTTGCCGTCTACACGGGCGGGAGTTGGGGCGAGTATCTTGGTACGTCGTGGTCGTCGCCCGCTTCGGTGGCGCTGTTCATCGAAACCGACGAGCTCCACGGGGCGAAGATGGGCTGGTTGAACTCGACGATCTACAGCCTGTTCTCGCAAACCGGCTACAATAGCTACTTCACTCCGTGCACATCGGGTAAGAACGGAGCGTATACGTGTAGCGCAACGCAGTACAATCAAGCCGCGGGCATCGGTGCACCCAAGGGCTGGGCTTTGGCCAACGCCCTCTAGCGCAGCGGTTCGCGCAAACCTCGAGCGAGGTGGGGCATAGCCCCACCTCGTTTGATTTTGGGGCACTCACGAAAGCATGCCCCTTCAGACCGTCGTCGTCGCCGAAGACGAAGAGCCGATTCGCGAGTTGGTCGCCCATCATCTCGAGCGCGAAGGCTACGCGGTCGTTCGCGCCGCCGACGGCAACGCCGCGCTGCGACACGCGCGTACGTGCGGCGATTTGCTCGTTCTCGACATCGGTTTGCCGGCGGTCGGCGGCCACGACGTTATGCGCACCTTACGTCGCGAAGGCCGGTATCTGCCGATCGTGATGCTCACCGCGCAGACCGACGAGATCGATCGCGTGATTGGCTTCGAACTCGGTGCCGACGACTACGTTTGCAAACCGTTTAGCCCTCGAGAGCTCGTCGCGCGCGTTAAAGCGATCTTGCGGCGTAATGGCGCCCCGGCGCCGCTCGAGCGCGCCGTGCTGCGCTTCGGTCGTTTAGAGATCGACGAGCGCGCGCGTGAGCTGCGCGTCGACGGCATCGAGGCGAAGCTCAAGCCGCGCGAGTTCGCACTGCTCGTCGAGCTCGCGAGCAATCCCGGCGTCGCGTTCTCGCGCGAACGGCTGCTGCAGAAAGTTTGGGGGTTCGATTTCGCCGGCGACGAGCGTACCGTCGACGTGCATATCTAT